>CALBHM010000221.1 GCA_937892835.1 uncultured Ruminococcus sp.
TTTCTCTCACTAAAAGCTAGAAAACAAAGTATAACCCACTCATAATGAAGCAAATATCCATTATTGAAAAATATTCCTCAATAATTTGATTATTAGAAGCACAGGTTGTGACCGTAAGCAAGTAGTTCATCGTACTCGCCTTATCACGAAAAATCTAATTACAATCACCTCTTGGTTTTGGGTGAAATTGTGTCAAAAAATATTGACAATATCACCATGCCTCTTCGATAATGAAATACTCAATGTTAATCTTATTACAAAATTTCTTTATATTTTTCATTGTAGTAAGATTGGACTTTGATTTTTCGCCTTTCCTGCTGTTTACAGCCAAAATGCAACCTGTGCATCCTTCTCAAAATCACTCTGTGCCAAATAACAACACTGCCTAATTCCTTTGAGTTAATGGGACCTCTAAAAGCCTCCTTCACGGCAAATTTTCTACAACTTTGTATTAACTGCTGTGTTTTGCTGCCTTGAAATTGCGCAAAGTCCCGATGAAAATTTGCACATGCCCCGTTTTTTAGAGCCCCATTAAATATTCATATTTCACCCCTTGCCATAAATATAATATCAATATAGCACTACCATTTCATATGTTCATAAATATACCCTGATTGTGATATTTCTTTTAAAAGCAAGGTATACCACCTACTTTTCAGTAAGAAGTACACTTTTTTAAATGTTAGAATAACGTAAAATCGCCCATTTCCCGTAAACTCCTCTTGTTGTGTTGGGATTGCCTGCACACAAAGCCTTTACCTCCGCATAATCAAGAGCGGTTTCGTCCATATCAGCACAGGTTCTTTCCGGGGTTTTGCTTGTCATTACCTGTGAAATGAATTTCTGCTTATTCTCAAGGATCTGGAACAAATAGCTGTCAAAGGATTTATTTGTGACGTAACGATAGATATCCACTTCGTGATTTTCGTTGCCTTGACGCTCAATTCGACCATCTCTCTGCTGCATATCAGACGGACACTCCATACGGAACATAATCTTCCGGATAATCGTGAGCCTTATATCCTGCCCACGAACTTGTAGTAAATCTCAATTTTCTGTGACTTTTCCCCGTCAATTATCCCTGCGGAATAAACCTCTATCTTATCAATGAGCCTGTGAAGCGTAGCTGTATCAAGCTTTGTTATAAGGCTGTATTCCTTGATAAGATTCACGAATGTATCAACATCTTCCGCTGCAGCCCTTCTGAGCGTTATTGCCTTTTCAAGCTCCTCAATGCGGCTTTCAAGAGTGATCTGCTCCGTTTCGTACTTTGCGGAAAGCTGCTTGTAATTTCTTTCGGATATATCGCCGTTCACCTTATCCTCATACAGATTTGCGAAGATCCTGTCCAGCTCGGTCATTCTGCTCTTTGACTTGCGAAGCTCCTTTTCGGCATTGCCTGCATCATCGGAAGCGTTAATGTGAAGTCTTGAAATTATATCCGCTATCATCTTTTCTTCATCTTCCAATGCACATTTCGCACGATACTGAATATCGGCAAGCACCGCATTGTAGAGGTCACGGGCTTCTATCCAGTGCTGTGTGCAGTAATTCTTTCCGTAAAGCCTGTAAAAATTGCACTGATAACCGATCATATCAATAACATCGGGACGGGGACTTCTTCTGTGAGCACACGATTTTGTAAGAGTGTGCCCACAATCCGCACACCTGAGAAGTCCTGCGAATATGTTGTCATATCCGTCATCGGCTTTCTCATGCCTGTGCGATTTGATAATGCTCTGAACAAGCTCCCATTTTTCGGGTTCAATGATAGGCTCGTGCATATTCTCAACAAGTATTGCTTTTGAATTTCTTGCGTATCTTTTCTTGCTCTTGGCTGATATCTTAGGTCTTTGCTGTCCTCGGATATGCCCTGCATATACGGGATTTGTAAGAATAGTGGAAACAGCTCCGTCACGCCAGTTATACACATCTTCATCGGAATTAACGTAGGCAGAATATGCGTCAACGAACTCAACAGCAGCGGCAGCAGGCTTGATAAACTTTTCTTCACGAAGTATTCTCGCAATTTTATGTACTCCGTTACCGTCAAGATACAGCTCATAGATCCTACGGACAGTAGGTGCGTATCGCTCGTCAATAACAAGATGATTCTTGTCGTTCGGGTCTTTCAGATAACCGAACGGAGCTTTATTACCGATAAACTTTCCCTGACTCTGACGTATATACAGTGCGGACTTTACCTTTTTGGAAATATCCTGCGAATACATATCATTCAGCAGATTTCTGAACGGTGCAATATCAAGCGTGGCAGCATTGATAGTATCGACGTTATCATTGAGAGCAATGTAGCGTATTCCATGTTCGGGAAAATACACTTCCATATAGAAACCGCTTTCAAGATGATTTCTGCCCAGTCTTGACTGGTCTTTTGTGATAACGCAGTTTATTCTTTTGGCTTCCGCATCTTCGATCATTCTCTTGAATGCGGGACGGTCTGTGTTCAGACCTGTGAAGCCGTCATCAACGTAATAATCATAGATAATTATATTGTTATCATTGCAGTAACGGGTAAGAAGATCACGCTGTGTATCAATGCTTGCACTGTCTTTATCCATTATTCCGTCATCTTTGGAAAGTCTGAGATAAAGGGCTGCGGTATATACCATATTTGTGTTTGGCTGTTTCATAATGAAATTCCTCCTATAATTTCCGAACAGCCGTAATATATCATATTCATTATATCACGGCTGACCCGAAAAATCAATCTATATTTATGGGTATCATGCAGTTTTATTTATCTCTTTGAGTTTCTTCCGCACCTTTTCCTCTACGATCTTCTTAAATATTTTGGTATCCTTTTCGGTACCGATAAAATGCGGCACTACGATGATTTTTGTGGGCTTCTTCTCTTTCTTTATACATAAAATCGTCCTTTCTTTTGTCAGTTTTTTATGAATTGTTTTTAGATTTGTGAGGCAAAAAGCCTCCTTGAGCTATTGGTCAACGATAGTATGAATCCCTCTTTTTCCGAGCCGTCCTTTCCTGTTCCTCAACCCGTTTCTTTTCTTCTATCTTTGCATTGACCTTTTCAGCCCAACCAGCCATTTGCCGAACAACCTCCTTAAACTCCTTTTTAGGCGGTTTATTCAAGCTTGCTTCATAATCTGCAAGCTCTTTCTTTGCGGAATAGAGGTATCCTGCACAGTCATTGTCGATCTGTCTGAGGAATGTAGTGTAATGTGCGGTAACAGCTTTCTTTGCGGCAACCGAAATATCGTACTCACCTTGAATACCTGAA
>CALBHM010000222.1 GCA_937892835.1 uncultured Ruminococcus sp.
AAGAGGGTCAGGACTACCGTGCATGCCAGGTTTACGGCCCGATGTACAAATAATCACAAATTTTCAAAGGCTGCGTCACTCCGGCGCAGTCTTTTTTGTTGAAAAAAATATTGATAAATGATATAATGATTGAAAGAGGTGAGTTTATATGCGTCCTTTAAAGGAAATCTTTATTGAGGAATACTGGGATATTGCTTTCCGTCGCTATTCAAATAACGACACGGTTGTCGACGCCGATAAGAAGTCGTATGCTTTTGATGAATTGAAAGCTACAAAACGCTATTGGTATGCCGATCCGTTTCTTTTTGAAAAAGATAACAAAACATATCTTTTTGTCGAAATGTTTGATAACGTGACAGAAAAGGGCTTAATCGGATATTCGGAATTTATCTCAGGCAAATTCACCCAACCGCAAGTTATTTTGGAAGAAAAATTTCACCTCTCATATCCGTATATTTTTGAGGAGGACGGAATCGTTTATATGATGCCGGAAACTCGTGACGACGGATGCATTCAGCTCTATCGTGCCGAAAAATTTCCAACCGAATGGGTAAAGGACAGGGTTATCGTTAAAATAAAAGATGCTGTTGATACCGTTATTGACGGCGATGACGTTATCACATCGGTTATTACCTCTCCGGTTGAAATGAAAACGCAGCTTGAAATATATAATATAAAAACCGGCGAGCCGAGCTTCAAGAACCCGGTCAAATCCAGCGATCAGATTTCAAGAGGCGCAGGACGAATAATTGACCACAACGGTATTCGTCTGCGTCCGGCGCAGAACTGCACAAACGCAAACTACGGCTCGGGGCTTATCTTTTATGAAATTAATAAATCTGGAAGCAGTTACAGCGAGAAAAAATATTCCGAGCTTTTTCCGTCACAAATTGCAAGCGGAAACGATACCGTTCTCGGCGTTCACACCTATGCGAGAACAAAGGAAATCGAGATTGTTGACGTAAAGAAAAAGCGATTTAACCTAAAAAGAATTTATTGGATTTTTAAAAAGAAAATTTGATTTTCGGGAGAAGTCTTGATGAAAAATGTTTTATTCTTCATGGAAACCGTTGACTTTGGCGGTGCAGAAACGGTTTTCACCAATATAATAAAGAACATAAATAAAAGCAAATTTTGTATCAAGGTCGTAACCGAACGTGACCACGAACTTTTTACCGACGAAATAAAAGCGGCAGTCCCCTACGATTGCTTCATAT
>CALBHM010000223.1 GCA_937892835.1 uncultured Ruminococcus sp.
TTGTCATAACTAACTCGTAGGGTGCGACCGCACGCACCTTTCATTTTCTTCAATCAATCTTATATTTTTAGCTCACTTTCCTATTCTCGTCTGCTTAAGACCGGTGAACTTCTGTCCCCATGCGTTTGCCCATGCTTCGCAGTAGAGGGAATAGTAGGAAACGTTGTTATTCTTTCGATAGTTTATGCATGGCTTGAAATTGCACCAAATGAATGACGGAATCGCAATAACAAGAAACCAGATCGGGCCGAGCAAAAGAGCCTGCCATGTGTGACCGTACTCATGAATTCTTGTGTCCTGAAGCCAATCGTCCGGTCGATCGGGATTCATAAAAATAAATGTTCCGAATGAAATTCCGCCCCAGTCGCCGGGCACATATGTAATCGTGGCATTGAAAAATCTTTCATGCTTGCAGCCCTTGATGACAGCAAAAATAATATAGGCGATAAATCCGATAAGGTTGATCGGCAGTGCCCATGTCCATTCTATAAGATAAAACAAAAACTTTTTCATATCTTTATACCTCCGTTCGGTTTATTCTAACATATTTTTACCTCTTTGAAAAGAGTATAAAGGCATTTAACCTTGAAAAATAATAAATAATGTGTATAATATATATAACAGTATGAAACGGAGGTTTTAATATGACAGAAGTTACTAAAGATATGCTTATAGGCGATATTCTTGATGCAGACAGCGGCACAGCCGAGTTCTTCCTCAACATGGGTATGCACTGTCTTGGCTGCCCCTCGGCAAGAGGCGAGAGCCTTGAGATGGCATGCGCCGTTCACGGTGTTGACGTTGAGCAGATGGTTGCAGACATCAACGCTTATCTTGCAAGCAAATGATTCGACTTAAGCCGAGACTTCAATCGGCGGCGGATATGGTTCGTGACGGTTCCCGTGTTGCCGACATCGGAACCGACCACGCCTACCTGCCGACAGCGCTCATTTTGTCGGGCAAAATACCGTCTGCCGTTGCGGCAGACCTCAGAAAAGGTCCATTGGAAAACGCCTTGGAAACCGTCCGCTCCAATCATATTGAGGACAGGGTTCAGCTTCGCCTTTCCGATGGGCTTAAATGTGTTTCTCCCGACGATGCCGACGATATCGTTATCGCAGGCATGGGCGGCATTTTAATCTCCGAAATTCTGACAGCCGCCGAGTGGGTCAAAAACGAAAAATACAAGCTTATCTTACAGCCGCAGTCGCATGACGAGGACGTTCGCAAATATCTTTTTGCCAACGGATTTGAAATAACCGACGAAACGGTCTGCTTTGAGGACGGCAAGGTTTACATATGCTTAGGAGCGGTTTATACCGGCTCGGTAACATCACACAGTGAAGCCGAGATAATGTTCGGCAGCCTTCTCACACGCCATGATGAAGCGGCAGAAGCTTTCAAAAATAAAAAACTTAAAAGAATAACGGCTCGCCTTTCCGCACTCAACACCCACGGCGGTGACGAGAGCGAAAAAGAGCGACTTGAAGCAATAATAAAAGAGGTGGAAAAATGGCAAAGGTAAAGGATTTTTACGATTATCTTAACAGCATTGCACCCTTTGAAACGCAGGAGGACTGGGACAACAGCGGTATGCTTGTCGGCGATATGAATGCCGAGGTGAAAAAGGCTGCCGTTGTGCTCGACATCACTCCCGAGGAAATTGAAAAAGCCAAAGCAATCGGTGCCAATCTGATAATCAGCCACCACCCCGTCATTTTCTCTCCCGTTAAATCCGTGACAAAGGGCAGTGTTCCTTATGAGCTTATCGCAAGCTCGGTAAATGCGCTCTGCTGTCACACTCCGCTTGACATTGCCGAGGGCGGAACCAACGACAGCCTTGCGGAATTGCTCGGAATAGATGTCACCCTTGCCGACG
>CALBHM010000224.1 GCA_937892835.1 uncultured Ruminococcus sp.
TGAACCGCATATCTCGCTGATTCTCTTGATAACCGCATCCGCCGAATTTGCCGAATTCTGTGCGTGAGACTTTGTTACTCCCGCTTTTCTCTGAGCCGGAACGGCAACAAACGACCATTCGTAGGCATCGTTTACCTCGGAAAGCGTGCAATAGCAAAGCTTGCCGTCATAAATTTCGCCCTTGATGTGATTGCAAGGGTCGTATCTTATGTCGCTGCCGCATATTGAGCAGGTGAACGAACCGACGGCGCAGCTGACGCTGACTTCCTTTTTGATGCCGGCGTTAATGTCGCTGATGAGGTCGACGTTTTTCTCGGTCAGGGGCATATAAGCCCTTGCCTTGACACATCTGTAATCCTCACCTGTCACCGTTTTTTTGCCCGGAATTGCCACACATTCAGCGTGATAGATTCTTGCGCTCTGGTTTGAACTCTTGGGGTCGTGGTCAAAGATTCCTGTTACGCCCACAAAAAGCTCCGCCAGCTGTACGAGAGCCTCATTTGAAAAACGCTCGCCGTCACGGTCAACGTCATTGTCGCAGAGAATTACATTGAAGCAGTAAACCTCGTCTGCGGAAAGCTCCTTGACCGTGAAACGGTTTATTTCTTCAAGCTCCTCGGCTGTCACCTCGCAGGGAGAAACGTTTGACTTAAATGCCTTATTCAACTGATTTCAACTCCTGTTCGATCCTTTCACTTTGTGCACGATAAAGCCGTGCCTTTGCCAGCTCGACCTCATCCTGAAGCGTAATATCATCCCATTCAACCGAAAAGCTGTCGTTTCTGCCGTTGGTAATCATCCAAAAGCGGCAGATTTTTTCGATTACGGGTGTGAGCAGTCGGCGATAGGCTTCAAGCTCACTTGTCAGCACGTCGGCCTGCTGAGATGACATTCTTTCCGTCGATGACCAGCTGAGGCTGAGCATGAACGGCGGAAGTCCGGTCTTTGCAACAATTTGCTCAAGCATCTGACGAACCGGAACCTCGCTGTCGAGAATCTGATTGTCCGCTCCGATAGCCTTGATGCTGACGTCGCCGACGGCAACGAAATCTCTGACCTGATTGCCGGGCTGCATCGCCTCGCTCCATTCACGGGCGACCTGCTGCGCTCTGTCCTTTGCATATGCTCTGTCAACAACATCGTTCTGCGGCTTGTATGTGACGGCGAATCTTACGTTGCCGACACGCTCCCAGTTGATTCCGATTGTGTTGTAAATCTTCATCAGAATGTTGCTGACGAACGGCAGACCCTTCAAAAGGGAATTGCCGGTGAGCTGTCCTGCCTCGGGATTGAGAACCGAGAGAAGAACAAGCTGGGGATAGGCGACAGGCTTGGCTTCGGCAAGCTCACGAACGCAAACAATGCTCGAAAAGCCGTCGTCGCCTCGCTTCAGCTCAACGTCGTCAATGGCTGCATTGTAAAGAGCGGCAAAGTTTCCGTCGGAATCGGTAATCATTTCGCCGACCGCTGTTCCGTAGGTCAGGAGCTGTTCAAAATAGGCCGACATAAAGGCGTTGATGCCCTGCTGACCCGAACCGACCCTGACCTCGCTGAGAAAGCGGCGAAGCTCCTTTTCACAGGC
This sequence comes from uncultured Ruminococcus sp., assembly GCA_937892835.1. Lineage (GTDB taxonomy): Bacteria > Bacillota > Clostridia > Oscillospirales > Acutalibacteraceae > CAG-488. The sequence continues at coordinate 1,583 of CALBHM010000224.1, forward strand.
CTTGTTGTCGCAGTCAATGTGAAATCCGCCGGTGAGCCTGATGATTTTATAAATTGC
>CALBHM010000225.1 GCA_937892835.1 uncultured Ruminococcus sp.
TTTTGACAACCCGAACCAGCTTATCCGTTCCGATATGCGGACGCCACGACCAAAGAATATCTTCGGGTGCGCCGAACTCAACAAAATCGAGAAAAACTTTTCGGCAAAGCTTATCTTTTATGCCTGTTGTCAGCTTGCCGTCCGAGAAAGTTCCTGCGCCGCCCTCACCGAACTGAACATTCGAGGTTTCATCAAGCTTTTTTGTCATCCAAAATCCGTTGACATCGGCCGTTCTTGCGTCGATATCCCGTCCTCTTTCGAGCACAATCGGACGAAGTCCCGCTCTTGCGAGAGTCAGTGCCGCCCACATTCCGCCCGGGCCAAAGCCGACAACAATCGGCCTAAGCTCGCTTGTGCGCCTGTTTTCGGGCATAACATATGTAAACGGTTCGACAACAGCCGCTTTTTTGTTTCTGCTTTTTGCAAGGATTTCCTTTTCGTCGCCCTCAACGGTTACATCAACGCTGTAAACGAAAAAGAGATTGTCTTTTTTTCTTGAATCGAGGGATTTTCTGACAATTTCAAGAGAAAGAATTTTTCTCTTCGGCATACGCAGAGCCTTAGCCGCACCTGCCAGAACGTCGTCATATGTACCCTCCAACGGAGTTTTGATTTCATTAACTCTTATCATAAATTTATCCTGTTAAAAATTTTTAGTATATTTTAAAATTCGCATTTCATGGTTCTGCGAATTATACATTACTTGGTAAATAGTATGCTTACCCGATTCGGGAAGCGTATTGTATGTTTTGGTATCACAATCGTAAAAAATAAAACAACTATATCCCGAGATGTCAACGAGAGAATATTTCAGCGGTTTAATTTCGTCGGAAATTTCGTTGAGCCAGAGAGGGGATTTTTTTATATAATTCTCAAAATTCTTCGTCTGCTCCGGTTTATAAATAACATCGGTGCACGAATACAGTTTTTCGCTTTTCATCAACGATTTTAATGAGGCAAAGAAATTTCTATTTTCGCTCTTCATTCCGACGCTGTCAACGGTTGTTGCACTGCCATCGGACGGGAAATTGATTCCGATTATCTTTCCGGCTTCGGTGACATATCCAAAATCGGAAGAGAAGCCCTCTTTCCCGAGTGAAACCTGTGCGGAATCAATCGGTGAGAAAATGTTTATTATATGTAAAGCGCAAAAAGCAATACAAATAAGCTTCATTATTCGCTCGCTGCCGATTCGCCCCATGTAATAATAGATAAAGAAGATCGAGCCGAACGGAACAAGCAGAAAAATAAGCGAAATCCAAATCGGAGTCGCGCCGTGAATG
>CALBHM010000226.1 GCA_937892835.1 uncultured Ruminococcus sp.
GTAAGGAGACCCGATATGAAGAATTTTGATGCACCTTCGGTTAGAGAATTGCTTGACAACGGAGCCGAAAAATACGGCGACGCAACGTTTATCAAATTCATCAGAGATAACAAGATAGAGGAAAGAAGCTTTAAAAAGGTGAGAAGCGACAGCCTTGCCGTTTGTCGCTGGATTCGCAGCCTTTCCGAGAAGAGAATGCACATTGCCATTATCGGCAAATCAAATTATGAATACATAACCTGTCTTTCGGGTATTCTTATCAGCGGCAATGTCGCTGTTCCTTTTGCTCCGGATATTTCTGCTCCGGAGGCTGCGGAGCTTTTTAAGCGTGCCGACATTGAAATGGTTCTTTATGAGGACGAATTTAAAGAGAATGCAGAGAAGCTCAAAGAGCTTTGTCCGTTCCTCAAATTCTCCGTTAATCTCGGTAACCTCAGCGAGTTTGATAGGATTTACAATGACTATTCAGAAAAATCCGAATATGCTGCACTTTCGGATATTGAAGTCGATAAAAACGCATGCTGTGTAATCATTTTTACTTCAGGCACAACCGGCATAAAAAAGGGAGTGGAGCTTTCGACACTTGCCCTTGTCGGAAATATTATGTATCACGATTATTGCACAGATATTTTTCTGCCGAATGATGTTTCGCTTTCTGTGCTTCCTATGTACCATATTTATTGCTTCTCGGGCGACTATATCAAGAACCTCAAGGACGGTTTACAGGTTTGCCTGAACGGCTCTATGATGGATTTGATCAAGAATCTCAAAATCTTTGAGCCGAAGGTCGTTCGTGTTGTTCCGATGATTGCACAGTCGCTTTTACAGCGAGTTAAGGCTATACTTGCAAGACATCCGGAAACGAGCGTCAAGGACGCCGTTACTCAGGTTTTCGGCAGAAATATCAAATGGCTCATCTCCGGCGGTGCCTATCTTAACCCGGAGCTTATCGACGAGTATGAAAAGCTCGGAATTTACCTTCGCCAGGGCTACGGCATGACCGAGGCAGGATGCAGAATTTCCGTTCCCGATAACACAGCTTCAAGAGAATCAGTAGGTCGAGTTACCGACGTTTGTGAGGTTCGTATTCAGGGCGGTGAGATTCAGGTCAACACGCCGACGGTTATGCTCGGCTATTATAAAATGCCCGAGGAAACCAAGAAAATGTTCACCGAGGACGGCTGGCTCAAAACAGGCGATATCGGCGAGCTTACGCCTGATAATCAGCTCTTTATTACGGGTCGGGTTAAGAATCTTATCATTCTTTCAAGCGGCGAGAATGTTTCTCCCGAGGCTATTGAAAAGAAGTTTGCAGATAATCAGCTTGTCAGCGAGGTTCTCGTTTACGGTGAGAAGGACAGAATCGTTGCCGAAATCTATCCCGACTATGAATATGCAAAGCTTGAGGGTATTGACGATATTCAGGGTGAGCTTGAAAAGACAGTTGACAGAATGAACAAGACCGCCAAGGCTTCACATATTATTTCCGAAGTCAGAGTTCGCACAGAACCGCTTGAAAAAACCGGCAGCGGCAAGATCAAGAGAAAAGAAACAAAAATATAAGTAAAATATAGGTGTAAAACGAGGAGGCATTTTTATGAGTTCCGTAAATAAGCCTGTATATCCGCTCATTCCGCCGCAGGAAATGATACAGTACATGCTTAAATACAGCTTCTTTCACAAGCAGGTTACGCAGATCCCCGATTCGATAATTGTGTCGCAGAAGATTGATTTTGACGTCATGACCGATGCATTTAATATTGAAATTGAGCGTAACGATTGCCTGAGACTTGTATTCTTTAAGCAGAACGGAAAAATAATGCAGTATTTCCGTGACCCGTACAGAATAGGCAATGTTCCCGTATACAATTTCAAGTCCGACGAGGAGCGTGAAAAGGTGCTCACCGCCGATGCGCAGAAGCCGATTAAAATGCTTAAGGGTGAGATTTTCAGACTGAAATATTTCACAACGCATGACGGAAGATATGGCGTCTATATCAATATTCATCATCTTGTTATGGACAATGCGGCCGTTTTTGCTTTCTTCAATGACCTTTTCGCAGTGTATGATCATCTCAAAAACGGAAAACCGATGCCGAAGCCACTCGGCAGCTATGAGGACAGAATCAAGCGTGAGCTTGCCTATGTTGAGAACAAGGAAAATCTCGAAAAGGACAAGCAGGCCTACACAGAATATATAACGAGGAACGGCGAACCGCTTTACCTCGGAGTTGAAGGCCCGAAGCTCCTTGAAGCCGAACGTAAAAAGAAGAAAGATCCTAACATTAAGGCACCGTCGCTCTTTGACCCGATTCACGATAAGGCTGAACTTACTAAAATGACTGTTTCACCCGAGCTGAGCAAGAAATTCTTTGATTTCTGTGAGAATAACAACGTCAGCCCCGAATGCCTGGTTCAGCTTGCGATGAGAATGCACCTTTCAAAGATTAACAACGGACATCTTGATACATATTTTATCTGCCTTTGCACAAGACGCCGCACACTTCCCGAAAAGCGATCCGGCGGTACGGTTACGGCTCCGCTGCCGTGGCGAGTTCATCTTGAAGAGAATGACACGTTCACGACTGCTCTTGACAAAATGGCGGACGCTCAGATATGGGCATTCAGACATATGGATTATCCTTATCTCGAATATCGTGATCTTCAGCGTGAATTGTTCAATTATTCCGCTGCCGCCGCTTCTTCAACAATGATGTTCTCGTGGCTTCCGATTAACGAGAAGTCAATAAACGGCTGGGAATATGAATATGTCGGCTATGGTCTCGGACGTTATATAATGGTGCTTTACACCTTTGCAATGAAGGACGCACACAGCGGCTGTCTGAAAATAAGCTGTTTACACAGGACAAAGTTTGTCAGCGTTGAGGATATCAAGGCACTTCAAAGGGGCACGGAAAAGGCACTTGAAATCGGCCTTGAAAATCCCGACATCAGCGTTAAAGAATTGCTTGAAAAAATGTAAAAGAGGGTTATTGAAATGCTTGAAACATTCAGAAATATAATTTGTAACTATGTTGACGTTGCTCCCGAGGATATCACGGAGGATTCAAAGCTCCGCTCGGATATCGGTCTTAATTCGTTTGACATGGTAAATGTTGCCGTTGACCTTGAGAGCGAATACGGAGTTAAGATCGACAGCAAGGAGTTCGGTGGATTGAAGACAATCGGCGATCTGATGAAGTATATCGAGACAATTAAGTAAAATTTTTTCGTGAAAAAAGCAGTGACTGACTGAAGCCACTGCTTTTTTGTATATTCTTTTTAAAGCTCTTCAACCGAGATAATTCCGTCCGAGGTTGAAACGACTGTCATCAGCTTATCATGCGAAAGCTTTTTCGGCAGCTGAAGCTGAAAGATTGCGCATGAGTTCTGACCTGATTTTGTGATCTCAAGGTCAAGTATGATCACTCGATACGATTTGAGCGTTCGTATTACATTATCAAGATTATCGGTTCCCGAATACTCAACGTATATGTTGATGTTTCTCGCATTATCAAGAACCCAGTATTCAAAGCGTGAGAAGAAAATTTCGGCAAGAAGAATAATTACCGTTGCCAGAATTGCCGCTTCGTAATATCCTGCTCCGACAGCAAGGCCGATAATTGCACAGGTCCAAAGACCCGCTGCTGTCGTAAGACCTTTAACCTGACGGCGTTTTGTAACAATAATCGTACCTGCACCGATGAAACCGATGCCGGCGATAACCTGAGCGCCGAGACGGCCGATGTCTGTATAAAGATGCATTTCACGGAAAAGGAACTGGCTGACCATTGTGGTCATTGCTGCACCGAGGCAGATAAGAATATGTGTTCTGAAACCGGCTGTGCGGCGTTTGTGCTCACGCTCGATTCCGATTGCGCCGCCGCAAATCATTGCAAAAAACAAACGAACAAGAACCGCAACGGTCGTTATTTCTCTGAGAGGATCTAAGAAATGAAGCATGCGTATCTACCTCCTTTTTCATATTTCGTCAACGACGGTAACAAAATCAAATTTTGAAACCACGGACATGACGTTGGAATGAGTTTCTTTCTTTGGCAGGCGTGCCGAAATTACAACGCCTATCGTAACACCGTTTGATTGCTTTTCTCGCTGAATATCTACATCAAAAATCTGAATATTCATTTCTTTAAAGGTTGCGATTATCGTTCCGAGGTCTTCCATTTTTTCAAATTCAATGTAAAGATCCATATTTCTTGCGGTCGAAACAATCCATGAGCTTACTCTGTCAAGAAGAACAGTCGTGAAAAGAATGAGAATGAATCCGAGAATTGCACACTCATAAAATCCCGAACCGATTGCAAGTCCCATACATGCCGAAGCCCAAAGTCCCGCAGCGGTTGTGAGGCCCTTTATTTCCTGACGGCCGGTGAGAATAATTGTTCCGGCACCGAGAAAACCGATTCCGTTGATAACCTGAGCACCGAAACGTGAAACGTCGGTTTTAATGCCGAGTGCATCGGAAAGTTCTTTCCAATTTGTGCTCAAAAGTTCACTTTCGTATTGGCTGAGAATCATTGTCAGAGCTGCTCCCATACAAACAATCATATATGTACGGCTGCCGGCAGCTCTGTGCTTATGACCTCTTTCAAGTCCGATAAGTCCTCCGAAAAAGACGGATAATAGAATTTTAATCAGCAATGCCGGCATCGATACGCCGCGAATCGGGTCAAAAAAGGGAAGGAGCGAATCCATTTGCTTTACCTCCGTGTATATTAAATGGTCTATACTAAATAATATGTGCGGACGTGAATTTTGCTCCACGTCCGCTGTTTGAATATGATATTAAATTATACTACAAATTATTAGTAAAGTCAAGGAATTTTGTCGGAATTATCGACAAACAAAATGTAAAAATATAATTGAGGTGATTTATATGAATAATGAAAAGGATAAGGTATATTTGCCGATTGACGAGCCTGTTCTGCATGAGCCGGAAAACTGCGCCGATATGCTTCATAAATACGGAACCTATGAGATTCAGCCGACGGCGGCGACGGAAAACAAATACCCTAAGGTTGCTCAGGGATTGCCGAAGAAGAAAAACAGAAAAGGGGAGGACTAATACTCTTTTCAAATAAAGCGAATTGTAGCAAAAATTATAAGTTTTGCACAGTTTTTCTTGATTTTACCTTTGTATTATGTTATTATAACTACAAAGGTATTATTTTTTAGGGGGATTTATATGACTGATAAGACAAAAGCAGGAAAGCTTTCCGGTCGCCTTATCTTTGATCTCATTCTGTTCGGACTTATAGGACAGATTGCTTGGAACGTTGAAAATATGTATTTCAATACGTTTCTCTACAACTCGATTTACAAGGGGGCAAGCCAGGCTGCGATTGACGGCTCGATAAACGTTATTGATGCCGTTAGCAAAATGGTAGCCTACTCTGCAATTACAGCTATGCTTACAACGCTTATAATGGGCGCATTAAGCGACCGTAAAGGCTCGAGAAATAAGTTTATATCTGTCGGTTACATAATTTGGGGTGTTATTATCGGCGGATTTGGTCTTATTTCAAGGGATAACGTTGCTTCGATTTTCGGTATGACGGATGCGGCTCAGATTCTTACAACAACGGTATGGATAGTTATCATAATGGATATGGTTATGACATTTGTCGGCTCAACGGCTAATGACGCAAGCTTTAACGCATGGGTCACAGATTCGACCACAACGAAAAATCGTGCCACGGCCGAAAGTATACTCGCATTCATGCCCATGGCTGCACTTGGCCTTGTTCTTGCTCTGGGCGGCGTACTTCTCGCAGGCAGCAATGTTCAGAAGAGCTATGAATATTTCTTCCTTATTCTCGGTGCTGTCGTTTTGGTCTGCGGAATTATCGGACTGTTCACGCTGAAGGATGCGCCGAAAACCGTTGAGAATTCGGGCAGCTTTTGGAGTGATCTCATTTACGGACTTAAACCGTCCGTTGTAAAGGAAAACTCAAAGCTTTATCTTACTCTGCTTGCCGTTTGTGCATATTCGGTTGCAGTTCAGGTTTTCTTCCCGTACCTTATTATTTATCTTCAGCACAGCCCAGACGGCTTTTTTAGCGGAGATTCGCTGAAGATTACACCGACTCTTATAATCATTGCCGTTGTTTGCCTTGTTGCTCTGGTGGCAGGCATAATCTGCGTCGGCAAGCTTGCCGATAAATACGGCAAAAACAAGCTTGTTATCCCGATGCTTGTGCTCTTTGTTGTCGGTCTTGTTATTCTATATTTTGCCCATGATATAAAGCTTCTTTTGATCGGCGTTGTTCCGACTGCCGTCGGATACTGTCTGCTCGGAATTATGCTCAATGCGGCGGTCAGAGATTTCACTCCGGAGAGCAAAACAGGACTTTTCCAGGGTGTCAGAATGGTATTTGCAGTTATGATTCCGATGGTTGTCGGACCGTATGTCGGCAAAAAAGCGATATTCAGCTCCGGCGTTTATTATGTTGATGACTACGGCGTTTCGCAGATCGTTCCGGCTTCGTCGATGTTCCTTTATGCGGCCATAGTTTGTGCTGTTGCAATAATTCCGATAGTTATAATCCTTTGCAAGGGCGGCTTCGCTGTGTCCGAGAACGGAAACAAAAAATAATGTGAAAGTAAGACCTGCTTTGTCGGGTCTTATTTTTAACCGCAAAAGATATAAAAACGGATTATATATTTTTGTATATAAGGCCGATTTTTGACACACGGAGATATAATTATATTGACAATCTGCTGTTTTGTAGTATAATACAATAGTCTATTTGCGGAGTGGAATAATGTACCTTTGCAGGTTTATTTGTCCGTAATTCTCAAACAATAGATAAGAGGTTTTTACGATGGTATCCGTTGTTCTTGCTGCATACAAGGGCGAAAAATATATTGCCGCTCAGGTTAAGTCGATTGTTTCTCAATTAGGCGAAAACGATGAGCTGATAATTTCCGATGATTTTCCATCTGGCAAAACAATAGACGCTGTTTCTGATTTGATGAAAAAAGACAAGCGCATTGTTTATATCGAGGGACCTCAAAAGGGAGTTATCAGAAATTTTGAATATGCGATTTCAAAGGCTCGGGGCGATTATATTTTCCTTGCCGATCAGGATGATGTTTGGCTTGACGGAAAAATAAAAACCGTTATGAGCGAGCTTGAAAACGGCGTTGACCTTGTTCTTCACAACGCAAAGATAACTGACGGTGAGCTTCATGAAACAGGGGAGACCGCTTTTGAAATAAATAAAACCGAAAAAGGTTTTTTAAGAAATATAATTAAGAATTCATATCAAGGATGTTGTATGGCTTTTTGTTCGGGACTGAAGAAGTATATTCTGCCTTTTCCTGCGAAGATTCCAATGCACGATCAGTGGATCGGTCTTATGGCAGAAAAACACGGCAAGGTCGGTTTGATTGAAAAGCCTTTGATTTTATATCGTCGCCACGGCGACAATGTTACGGGTAACGGCAGCGATTTTGTTACAAAGCTGAAATGGAGAGCGGATATTATTTTATCCGTTATCGGACGCTGATGTTGCTTTAAAAGGAAAGTAGGTTAGTATATGTACAATATGGTTACGGGAAGTATTGTTACTTATAACAATATTTCCACCATAGCCAAAACGCTTGAGACTCTGTTCAACGAAACACAGGATGTTGACTTTAAGCTTTATGTTGTCGACAACGGTTCAAGCGACGGTACGCCGGAATATATTGAGAAGAATTTTCCTCAGGTTTCGGTTATCAGAAGCGGAAAAAATGTCGGCTTCGGTGCAGGTCATAACATAGTTATTAATTCGATTGATTCAAGCTATCATGCAATTATAAATCCCGATATAGTTCTCAGGGAAAATGCAATCAAAAAAATGGTTGATTATATGGAGGAGAACACCGATATCGGTCTTCTTTCGCCGAGGATTTGCTTCCCGGACGGAAGAGATCAGATCCTCGGAAAGCGAAATCCGCAGCTAAAATATTTGGTTGCCAGCAGGCTTAGGGGTGATGAGCCGAGTAAGCTGCTAAAGGAGTATGCAATGCTCGATTGCGACCTTTCAAAGCCGATTCGGATTGAAAACGCAACAGGCTGTTTTATGCTGTTGAGAACCGATTTGATCAAAAAAATCGGTGGATTTGATGACGGATATTTTATGTATTTTGAGGATGCCGATCTTGCAAGACGGGTTAACGAGGTTTCAAAGTGCGTATATTATCCGTATGCGATTGTTAACCACGTTTGGGGCAGGGAGAGTAAAAGAAATCTTAAGCTGATGTGTGTACACATTGATTCTATGTTCAGATACTTCCGCAAATGGAAAACGATATGAGGTGATACAATGGAAGAAAAATCGAAGAAAATTCCATTTAAACAGTATGCGAAAAATGCGTACAAGTACAGATACCTGATGCAGGAGATTGTTCGTAAAAACGTTAAGCTTCAATACAGAAATTCATTTCTCGGAATTTTCTGGACGATGCTTCAGCCCTTTC
>CALBHM010000227.1 GCA_937892835.1 uncultured Ruminococcus sp.
ACCATGAGCCGCACGGCCGCTTCAGAATCAAGCTCAAGGACGACAACGCAAACAGATTTGTTGCGCTCCTGCACTATTACAACGGCGAGTGGGAGCTGATTGACAACGCAAAAATCAACGGCGAATATCTTGAATTTTCCATCAAGGAGTTCTCTCCTTTTGCAATTGTTGTCGATAATTCCGATGTTGCCGACGATACGGGTACAGCGGAAAATCCCGCAACGGGTAACATCGAGGACGGAATCAAAATCGGCGTATTGGCAGGAGTAATGTGCGTTTCCCTGGTTGCCGGTGTTGTCCTTTGGAAGAAATCTAAGAAACAGGCCGCTTAAAAAGAGGAGTCTTTATGGGAAAAAAACGGAACGATAAAAGAAAGCTGATGCGTGGCTTAGCCGTCGCTCTTTTGGCAGTGTTTCTTTTAACAGGTGCTTTTTTGCTTTTGGAATTATGGGAAAAGCGTCAAAGCATTTTCCCCGAGCAAAAAACCGAGAATACCGTTTATGAATATAACGGTGTCGAGTATGTGAAAAACGAAGATGTTGAATCGTTTTTGATCCTCGGCCTTGATAAGTTTGAGGACGCAATTAATAACGATTCTTACAATAACGATCAGCGGGCGGACTTCTTGATGCTGTTGGTCTTTGACAACAGTGAGAAAAAGTTCACGGCGGTTCACCTTAACCGTGACACAATGGTTAATATGAACGTTTTGGGCGTTGCCGGTCAGAAGATTGGCACGGTCAACAAACAGCTCGCCTTGGCTCATACCTACGGCAACGGCAGGGATGTCAGCTGTCGCAACACCGCCGACGCTGTTTCCGAGCTTTTGAACGGCGTTAAGGTAAATCACTACCTTTCAATAACCATGGACGCCGTGCCGATTTTGAACGACCTTTTGGGCGGCGTTGAGGTCACCGTTTTGGACGATTTCAGCGGTATTGACGACACACTCATAAAGGGTGAAACGGTTACGCTTCACGGCGATCATGCGCTCACCTATGTGCGCGAACGTTACGGACTTGAGGACAGCTCAAACAGCACCCGTATGGTGCGTCAAAGACAGTATATGACCGCAGTTTACGATAAGGCTATGCTCGAAATCGAAAACGATGACAATTTTGTTATTGAAGCATCTTCAAAGCTTGCCGATTATATTGTGTCCGATCGCTCGGTCAATCAGCTTCAGGAAATTGCGAAAAAGCTGTCGCAGTATAAATTTACCGAAATCGAAACCCTTGAGGGCGAGTCGGTCGTCAAGGACGGCTTGATGGAGTTTCGCCCCGACGCCGATTCAATTGATAAGATTGTTTTTGAATTGTTTTACAAGAAGAAGTAAAAAGAACAGGAGGAGCGTATGGAAGGCAAGAACAGTTATATCATTTCCTCCGGCTCACAAAGCGAAAGCACCGAGCCCGAAATTACAATATATGAAAATCCTGTCTATCTCGCAGTCAAAAGATGCTTTGATATTGTTTTTTCTTTGCTTTGTATAATTGTTTTTACAATTCCGATTCTGTTTGTAATGCTTTTGATCGTTATCGACAGTCCGGGAGCGTCTTCTATTTATACCCAATACAGAGTTGGCAAAAACGGCAGGGTATTCAAGTTTTATAAATTACGTTCAATGGTGCCCGAAGCGGATCAAATGTTGGATTCGTTGCTTGATCAAAATGAAATGGAAGGTCCGGCATTCAAGATTTCGAACGATCCCCGTATCACACGGGTCGGTCGGGTGATCAGAAAAACCTGTATTGACGAATTGCCTCAGCTTTGGAATATCCTAAAGGGTGATATGAGCTTCGTCGGCCCACGTCCGCCGCTTCCGAGGGAAGTTGAGCAGTACAACGATTTTCAGCGGAACCGCTTGAGCGTTGTGCCGGGGCTCACCTGTTATTGGCAAATTCAGCCAAACAGAAACAGCCTGACCTTTGATAAATGGCTCGAACTGGATTTAAAGTATATCGAAGAGAGAAACGTAAAAACCGATTTGATGATTATATTTAAAACCGTCGGTGCCGTCTTGAACATGGAGGGTGTGTAAATGCCTCAGCGCAAGGACGAAAAATTGCATATTGCCATGTTGGGTCACAAACGAATTCCGTCCAGAGAGGGCGGGGTCGAGATCGTTGTCGGCGAATTGGCTACCCGTATGGCTGCTATGGGTCACGATGTTACCTGCTTTAACAGGGGAGGACACCATGTCAGCGGAGTCGATTTTGACGAAAAGGCGATGACCGAATATAAGGGAGTAAAGCTAAAGCGTGTTTTTACGGTTGATGCAAAGGGATTGGCGGCTGTGACCTCTTCCTTTTTTGCCGCCGTGAAGGCCGCTTTCGGCAAATTCGACGTTGTTCATTTTCATGCCGAGGGTCCGTGCGCCATGCTTTGGATTCCGAAATTGTTCGGCAAAAGGTGCGTCGCAACCGTTCACGGCCTTGACCATCAACGTGCAAAATGGGGTAAATTCGCCTCGTTTTACATTTTTGCCGGTGAAAAATGTGCGGTAAAATTTGCCGATGAAATCATTGTCCTGAGCGAGAATACACAAAAGTATTTTGAGGACACATATTCAAGAAAAACCGTTTTTATACCCAACGGGGTGAGTAAAAACGCTTTGAAGCCGGCCGAGGAAATAACCGAAAGATTCGGCCTTGAAAAGGACGGCTACATCTTATATTTAGGCAGACTTGTTCCCGAAAAGGGAATACATTATCTGATTGAAGCCTTTAAAGAAATTGATACGGATAAGAAGCTTGTCATTGCGGGCGGCGCATCCGACAGCACGGAATATGCCGACGAGCTGAAAAAATCCGCCTGCGACAATATAATTTTCACCGATTTTGTAAAGGGCGGATTGCTGGAGGAGCTTTATTCGAACGCATATATCTATGTTTTGCCCTCCGATTTGGAGGGGATGCCGCTGAGCTTACTTGAAGCGATGAGCTACGGAAACTGTTGCGTCACCTCCGATATTCATGAATGTAAAAGTGTTATCGGAGAGTGCGGCGTTACCTTTAAAAAGGGCGATGTCGGCGACCTGAAAGAAAAGCTTCAACGGCTTTTGAACGATTCCGAGGCTGTTGAAAAATACAAATCCGTTTCGTCCGATTATGTCTGCAACAGGTTTAATTGGGACGAGGTTACTCGGAGAACGCTCGAGCTGTATTACGGTGAATAAATATGAAGGTTTTACTTGTTAATAAATTTTTGTACCCGAAGGGCGGCGCAGAAACCTATGTTTTCAAGCTCGGCGAAGCCTTGAAGGATAACGGCCATGAGGTCGAATATTTCGGACTGGAAAACGAAAAAAACATTGTCGGAAACAGTGCGAATGCTTATGCTCCCGATATGGATTTGACCGCAGGTATTTCCGAAAACCTTTTGGCACCGTTTAAGATTATTTATTCACGTCAGGCAAGGCGGCAGATAAAAAAGGTTTTGGAAAGCTTTAAGCCCGACGTTGTTCACCTTAACAATATTCAGTTTTATCTCACACCGAGCATTATTCTTGAGATTGAAAAATACAGAAAAACCGTCGGCAAAAAGGTAAAGATAATTTACACGGCGCATGACTATCAGCTTGTGTGTCCGAGCCACGGCTTGTTCGATTCAAATATAAATGTTTGCGAAAAATGCATGACGGGCAACTATATGAACTGCGTCAAATCAAGGTGTATGAAGAATTCACTGTCGAAGAGCATTTTGGCAACGGCGGACGCTTATTTTTGGAAGCTGAGCACGGCGTATTCCTATGTCGATACTATTATTTGTCCGTCGTATTTTTTGAAAAGCAAGCTTGATACACAGCCCCGTTTTAAAGAGAAAACGGTTGTGATTCATAATTTTATCGAAAAGCGGGAGATATGTTCCGCAAATAAGGGGTGCTATGTTTTGGAATTCGGTCATCTGTCTAAGGATAAAGGCACCTTGACCTTGCTTGAGGCCGCTCGGCAAATGCCCGAGGTTAAGTTCGTTTTCGCAGGCTTCGGCAAGGCGGTTGAAGAGATCGAAAAAGTGCCCAATGCCGAATACGTCGGCTTCAAAACGGGGGAGGAGCTGAACAGGCTCATTGCAGATGCGACCGTTACCGTTTGTCCCTCCGAATGGTATGAAAATTGTCCGTATTCCGTTATGGAGTCTCTGCTGCTTGGAACACCTGTTGTCGGTGCCGATATTGGCGGCATTCCCGAGCTTATTCGGCCGGGTGAAACGGGTGAGCTGTTTGAATCCGGCAACCGAACACAGCTTTCCGATAAGCTGTATTCCGTAATCCGAAATGCGGATTATTACACCGAAAATTGCAAATCTGTTGAATTTGAAACACCTAAGACATATTATCAAAAGCTATTTAAAATTTACGGAGAATGACATGAAGATTTACGAACTCGGCACAGGCTACACACCGATACCTGCCAAGGTTGCGGCGGCAACCGAAAGCGTGGTTGAGGAGCTGACGAAGGCCTTTTTGCAAATGAATATTGATGTCGAGGCAGTAGATATTTCCGCCGAGGACAGAGCACCGAACAGCTTGCCGATAACCGAGGTTAAGGTGTCGTCGGTTTTCTCTAAATCGGATGTCAGCTTAGGCGTTATACATAAGGTTAAAAGAGTGGTTTATTCCGTTGCACTTGCCTTAAAATTAAAGAAAATATTGAAGAATACCGATCAAAAAACGGTTTTTCATTTTCATAATCAGTACAATATCTTTTTCTTCTTAAAGCTTGTTAAAAAGGAGCTTCGGGACAGGGCGGTTATAGCGTACACCAATCACAACGGCGTATGGTCGTTGCCGTTTGAAGAAGCCGAAAGCACCTTGAAAGCACGCTATTTTCAGGAAATCGAGGGAATGAGGAACGCCGATTTAATCTTCGTTTTGAATCCTAAAATGAAAAAGAATATCGTCAAAAATCTTGGCATTGAAGAGAATAAGGTCGTTCAAATCAATAACGGTGTTAATACCGATATTTATACTCCGCTGAATAGTGAGCGAATTGACACGGTTAAAGAAAAGTTCGGCTTGAAAGATAAAAAGGTGATTTTACAGGTTGGCTCCGTCAATGAAAATAAAGGGCAGGGCAGAACCGTAAAAATAATTGCGCCTTTATTAAAGAAAAACAGCAATATCGTGTTTGTCTTCGCCGGAGATATTGTTTCGCCGGAATACTATCATGAAGTTTTAAACACAGCGAAGGAAGAAAATGTTGAAAAGCAGGTTGTTTATTTAGGCACATTCAGTCCCGGAGAGGAAATGAACGAGATCTACAATATTGCGGATACAACAATTTTTAATTCTTTGTACGAGAGCTTTGGTCTTGTGTGTATTGAGTCAATTTCCTCCGGAGTTCCGGTAGTGCTTTGTTCCGAGTCTTTATCATCCTTCGGCGACGGAAGCATATATGCCGTAAAGGACGATGCTGTTGCTCAAATTACACGCCTTTTGAATGACTCCGACTATCTGAAGGATATGAAGCAGAAGGCGAGGGAAAATGCGGTCGACAATTTCACATGGTCAAAGGTCGCTCAGGATTACTATGATAATTTTAAAAGGTGAATTGAATGTCGAAAAAATTAAACGGCACGGTAATTGTAACATACCGCTGTAATGCAAAATGCACTATGTGCAACCGATATAAGGTCCCGTCGAAGCCCGAGGAAGAAATTTCAATTGAAACGATTAAAAAGCTTCCCGAAATGTATTTCACCAATATCACGGGCGGCGAACCTTTTATTCGTGACGATTTAAAAGATATTGTTCGTGAGCTTTTGAAAAAGAGCGACCGAATTGTAATATCCACAAACGGATTTTTCACCGACAGAATTGTGGAGCTTTGCAAGGAATTTCCGCAGGTCGGAATCAGGATTTCTATTGAGGGTCTTGAAAAGACGAACAATGAAATCCGAGGCCTTGACGACGGCTTTAACCGAGGCTACACAACCCTCAAAAAGCTCGTTGATATGGGCATGAAGGACGTTGGCTTCGGCATGACCGTTCAGGACAGAAACGCCGCGGATTTGGTTCCGCTTTACAATATTTCCGACGAGCTCGGTATGGAGTTTGCAACAGCGTCGCTTCACAACAGCTTCTATTTTGTTGAGTCTAATAATATAATCAAGGATCGCCTCACGGTTGCGCAGAATTTCGAGGATCTCGTTAATCGCTTGCTTGATTCCAACAGTCCCAAAAAGTGGTTCAGAGCGTATTTCAATCACGGACTTATCAATTATATTTTCTCTCAAAAACGCTTGTTGCCCTGCGATATGAGCTTTGACACATTCTTTATCGATCCTTACGGCGATGTCATGCCGTGCAACGGTACGAAGGAAAAGCAGGTTATGGGAAACCTGAACAGGCAGAGCTGGGAGGAGCTTTGGAACAGCGAGCAGGCGGAAAAGGTGAGAAGCTTTGTAAGAAACTGCGACCGCAACTGCTGGATGATAGGCTCTGTTTCGCCCGCCATGCACAAGTATATTTATAAGCCGGCCGCTTGGGTTATTAAGCATAAATTTCTACGCTTTTTCAAGAAGAAAAAGTATTCGATGTATGAGAATAAAATCGTTCAGGATTTCCGTGACGGCAAGGTGTCCAAGGAGGAGCTTGACGCTCTTTCGACCTGCGAGGGGTGCGGAAAGAACAAAAGCTGTGCAGAGATAGATTGAGGTTAATATGTTGATTATTTCAAACTCATTGACCGAAAAGGTTGATGAAGGCTGTTTAAAAGTGACCTATAATCTTATTAAAAGATTAAAAAAATCGCATGGCGGCGCTTTCGTTATAACATATGAGCGAAAATCCGAGCTTTCGGACAGGCATATGGAATTGAATAAGCTCATGTTAAACGGCGAGCTTCGTTCGATAATAAAGCAAAAAAATGAAAAGGTCTTGTATGTGCCGTTCCCAGCGAAGCCGATTGCAACGGCGATAAGGATTTTTGTTATGTCCTTAATGTGCCGAAACGGCTTGGACGTAATTCTGCCGATGAAAATCAATGCCGAAGGTATATCGAAGCTTTTAATAAGACTGAGTAAAGCCGACCTGATTGTTTTTTCAAAGCAGTCCGAAAATTTTTATAAAAGCATCGTACCCAAAGGCAGAATCAGATACATAAAAACCGGCGTCGATACGAAAAAATTCGTGCCTGTAACCTCGGACGAAAAAAGACGGTTAAAACTAAAATACGGGTTAGATCCCGAAAAGCCGCTGGTTCTTCATGTAGGACATCTGAACGAGGGCAGGAACATTCAGACCCTGTTGAATATAGATTCCGAATATCAGGTGCTTTTGGTAGTGAGCACATTGACGAAGGACGAACAGAATTCGGAATTGAGAGAAAAACTGCTCAAAAAATCCAATATAAAAATATTCGATTCGTATATCCCCGAAATTGAGGAGATATATCAAATGAGCGACGTGTATCTTTTCCCCGTGACGGAGGACGGACATTGCATAGATGTTCCGCTTTCCTGTTTGGAGGCGGCGTCGTGCGACCTGCCGGTTATTACAACCGACTTCGGCGAGATGAAGGAATTTATTAATAAGCCCGGATTTTACCGTATGAACGGCGCTGACGAAAACGGATTGAACAAGCTCATAAAATCCGCAACGGAGGATGAGCATTGTTCAACGAGAGAAGCCGTGCTTCCATACGATTGGGATAATTGCATCGGTGACTTTTCGTAATATATTGTAGGAGTTTTGTTATGACGGATATGCCCTTAGTTTCTGTTGTTGTGCCTGTATATAATGTTGAAAAATATTTGGACAGGTGTGTGCAGTCTGTTGTCGGTCAAACATATGATAATCTTGAGATTATTCTGGTGGACGACGGCTCAACCGACGGCAGTGCGGTGATTTGTGACAATTGGGCAAGCTCCGACGGCAGAATTAAAGTAATTCATAAAAAGAACGCAGGTCTGGGCATGGCGAGGAACAGCGGTATGGACTCGGCAGGCGGAAAATACATATTCTTTTTCGACAGCGACGACTACGTTGATACAAAAACGGTCGAAAAATGCGTCTCGACAGCCGAAAAAAATGACAGCGACGCTGTGATTTACGCCCTGTGCGACGTGTATGACGACGGCAGAACCTCAGAAAAAGAGATTGTAACCGATAAAACGTTTTTTGTCGGCGACGAGGTTCAAAACGAGGTCTTGCCCGGAATGTTTACCTATTCGATGGGCTTCGGAATAAGCTCGTGCGGAAAGATGTACCGTTTATCAAAAATTAAAGAATTAAACCTGAAATTTAAATCCGAAAAAGAGATTATTTCCGAGGACGCCTATTTTATTTTGGAGCTTTTCTCTCAAATAAAGAGCGTTTCGATTATAAAAGAGAGTCTGTATTATTATTATAAGCGGAGCAATTCGCTCACTCGCACCTATAAGGCGGACAGGCAAAAGCAGAACGATGTTTTTCTTATAAAGTGCGTCGAGCTTGCCCGACAAAACAATCTTTCGCGACAGGTTATAAATCACGTTACCGCAAGGTATCATATGTATTCGATAACGGCGATGAAGCAAATCGTTGCCGCCGAATTACCCTTGAAAGAAAAGCAGACTGAGTTAAACAAGATTTTTAAAAGCAATGTGCTCAGGGAAAGCCTAACGGCCGACGTTATAAAGCTTCATAATAAAAGGCTCGGCCTGTTTTATACACTGCTAAAGCACAAATGCTATTTTGCCTGCAAAATAATTTTATTTTTAAAACGAAATTAGTATTAAGGAGAACGATTTTCTGTGGATAAGAGTTCAGCAGGAAAATTATATATAAAAAAGAGAACCGTCTCGGAGTGGATGATGCTATTCATCTTTTTCTTCCCCGCTGCGCAGGCCTTTTTGACGGAGCTGTTGCCGATACCCGATGCGATCAAGTTCCTATGCGACGTCTTCTTGGTTTTGCTGTTGCTGAAGCTGTTTTCGCAACGCTTCACGAAGATAGACAATTATTCAATGCCGTTCGTCGTTATTGTGGTTCTGTTCTTCTTCATTACCCTCGTCGGGTATTTGTTTAATTATCAATCGGTGTTTTACTATTTATGGGGATTGAGGAATAATATCAGAATGTTCGTTGCATTCTTTGCGTTCGCATATCTTGCGGATTGGGAGGACGCAAAGGGCTGGATCAAAGCTTTAGATGTTTTATTTGTCATAAACTTTGCGGTTGTAATTCTTCAATATTTTTCAGGCTACG
>CALBHM010000228.1 GCA_937892835.1 uncultured Ruminococcus sp.
CAAGAAAAATATCTCGTCTTCCGCCTTTCTCAATCATTCGTTTAGCGATATTGTGATGCTTGTTTTCATTTCTGTCCTGTTCAAGCTCGGGACGGTTCATATTCCACTCAAAGTGAGCTTGCACCTGATAACGGCAGTTTTTTAAATACGTATAATACGCTAAGTCGTTTCCGCCGTTATATTTTATCGGTCGGATTCCTTTGACCTCGGTTTGAATCGGGTTCATAATGCGAACCTTGTCTATGATCCAAATCAGAGTGGGCTTCCAGTAAATTGAAGACAACACTCCTTTCAATGCCTCATAGGTCGGAACCTGATAGGTACATTTTTCACCTCCGACTTTCGTCATGGGGTCGGTGAACAAACCATAATCGCCCATGACTTGAAATTCTACAATATTAGGATGCTGCATGTGTTTTCCTCCTTCGCTTTATTAAGTAATCCTGTATTGTCATCATAGTATTCCGGACTCAACATAAAGAATGAATTGTCGCAGAACGGTATAATTGCTTTTTCTTCCAAAAGTTTTTTGAATTGATAATCAAAAACGGAAACCGAATACTGACTTGCTTTCTTTATTTCTTTTTGCAATGAGAGATAGTCTTTATCGTTATAATGGCTTTGCAAATTGTTGATTATTTCTTCACCATCACCGTACGGAACAATTACCGAGGTCGAAACTGAGTCGAATACATCAAATATGTCACCTGCGGTTTTAAAGCTTTGGCAAAGAAAATATTGATCGTTTTTAGATAAACTACGATATTGATTATTGCCGGAAAGCATTTCAAAAAGGCTCGGCATATTTTTGATTGGGTAATCAAAATGATTTGAACTGTAGTTGGAGTATAGATACTTGTAAAAGAAATTGATTGAATTATCGGAGGCCAAATCATTTGAATAATAATCGGCTCTTTTTTTGAAGTCTACTATCAGAGCTTCTGTTGCCTGCTTGGAGGCTTGAATGTCAGGTAGCATTTTTAAGTTTTCGTCGCTGCAATGAATGATATAAACGGGAGAATCTGAACGGCATTCTCCGTTGCGGTTACATCTGTCTGCTGTTTGAATAATATTATCCATTCCGGCTGAAAATCTTATTGCACAATCGAATGAGATATCAACTCCGGCTTCAATTACCTGCGTAGAAATACAAACTACAGGTTCTTTTTTTGATAATAATTCTTTTGTTTTTTTTAGTACTTTTTTTCTGTGAGCTACACACATCCCGGCTGAAATATGAAAGCAGTTTTGTGCTTGTGATTTTATTTCGTTAAATAAAAATTCCGCCTGAACTTTCTTATTGCACACAACCAAAAGGGAACGATGATTATTTGCTTTGTCAATTACAAATGATGGGATTTCCTCAAGTCTGAAATTTCCTGCATCTATAATTGTATTTCGCTTGAATATCTCAGAATACTTATCAAAATCAGCTTTGCTTATGATATTCCCGTCGATTATCATGCTGTGCTCAACGGATTCAAGGCAGGGCTGAGTTGCCGAGCAAAGCAAAACTGTACATTTACATATTTTTGAGAGGAAATTTATAGCCTGGTTAAAAAGAGAAATCATTTTTGACGGAACCGATTGTATTTCATCAATAATGATGACGCTGTTGCAAAGAGATTGAAATCTTCGAACGCTTGAGGTCTTTGAAGAAAAAAGAGTGTTTAAGAATTGAGCAAAGGTTGTTGCAATAACAGGGGAGCTCCAACTGTCTTCAAGATATTTTCGCAAATCGAGTTCTTCGACGTCGTCACTTTCTGTAACCACATCTGAATGATGTTCAAGCACATATTCTTCTCCAACGGATTTCTTTATTTCATCGGCATTTTGCTCGAGGATGCTTATTAACGGTGCAATATAAATTATTCTCTTCTTTTCTTTTCGAAGCGCATGAGCAGCGGCAAATCTTAATGCTGATAATGTTTTTCCGCCGCCGGTCGGGATGTTGAGGCGATATATGCCCGAATCATTTTTTGCAAAATCAAGACAAAGGTCAGACAGCTCACGCCGAGATTTATTAATTTGCGTTTCTGATGAAAAGTTTTGAATTCTTCCTTCGACATTATCGTTTATTATTTTCCATGGACTGAATGAGACTTTTGTATTGTTATACTCTTTGTTTAAAGTGAAATTTGCTGTGTCGGTTCTGTCGCCGTCCATGACGGCAGAGGTTATAAGCCGGCATAACAGACCGAGATAAAACATATAATCGGCTTCTGCATAATTAGTTTCTTTGGTTAAAATTGCAACAATTTTCTTCACGGTATTTTCTGTTTCTTTAGCGGATAAACTAAACAATTCACAAGCGTCTTCCCCATCAACAGTTTCTTCCAGGAAGTTATAGATTGCTGTATCGTCATATTCCGGTTGCTTGGTCAGCCTGTACAAAAAACCATCTTTGGCGTCGGAATTTATAACATCAAACAGTCCGTGGTGAGCACCTATAGAATATGCAATTATCTCGGAAGTCATTTTTTCAAGGACATTATCCGAGCCATGATATTTATTTAAGAAATAATTAACCCCGGCAAATGAATGGATAACCGAACCTTTTTTTACGCTCTTGCCGTTATAACTGTCAATAAGGTATTGCCGGAAAACATCGTGAGCTTTTCCACAGTCGTGAAATAATGCAGCCAAATAAGCTGTATTGCTCAGTCCGATATCAGTCAAGTCATTTTTTGCAATATCTGCGCTGTTTTGACAGTGTTCCTTAAGGCTTTGCTGTCTGACATCTGTAATATGAGCTAAAAACATACAACTTTACCTCCTTGATTATGTCCGTTTAAGTCGAAAAAGCATTAAGTTTAAAACTCTTTATCAGAATTATACTTTTAATGGGAAATTTTGTCAATACCTTCACAGCATACAAAATCCCCAAAAACGTACTCTGAATAATTATTTGTAAAATATTTTGTCAAAATCAAAAAAACGACAAAATGCCTTTCTGTTAAAATGATATCAAGAAAACCCGCCCGGTTTCATGACCGGACGGGTTTGGCGTTGGCAGAGTTCATTTTGAATGTGCTTTGTCTTTTATGTTATTTTTTATAATTTCTGAGAATCTTGAGTGTTGTCGTTTTCGGGAATTCGGTATCTCTTGTTTTGACCCTTGCAACCTGCTTGTATGTTGGCATCTTTCTGTTAATCTCGTTAACGTCCGCCTTGATTCTGTCCTTAGCGTCGGGAGTGTCAACTGTATCGAGGAAGAATTCCGCCGTGATATAGCCGTTTTCTTCGTAAACAACAACTTCCTTGACATACTCAATCGTCGAAAGCTTGTCCTCAATCTCCTCGGGAGATACGTTCTTACCGTTTGAGAGAATAATAAGGTTCTTCTTTCTGCCCTTGAAGAAAAGGAAACCGTCTTCGTCGATATAACCGTAGTCACCGGTCAGGAACCAGTCACCGTCAAACACGGCCGCTGTTGCTTCAGGCTCATTATAGTAGCCCATCATAACGTTCTTGCCTCGAACGCAAATTTCGCCGACTCCGTCTTCATCGGGGTCTTTAATCTTGATTTCGTTGCACGGTAGTGGAATTCCGACGCTGCCGACCTTGTATGCATCAAGTCGGTTACACGTAACGGCAGGGGAGCACTCCGTGATTCCGTAGCCGTTGATGATTTTTATGCCAAAAGCTTCCATGCCCTTTTCATACTGTTCGTCAAGATATGCACCGCCGCAGACAATCATTTCAAGGTTGCCGCCGAGGTTATTGATAATCTCGGAGAAAATTTTTCTTCTTTTGTCAATTCCGAGCTTCAAAAGGAAATTGCTGATTTTGAGACCTTTTTTGAGAATTTCTTCTCTGCCGGATTTCTTCGCCGTGAACCAAATCTTTTTGTAAATTGTCTCGATGGCAAGAGGAACTGCCGAGAAATTCTGCGGATGATATGTATTCAAATCCTTCTGAATGTCCTTAAGGCTGCGGCAGATAAAGCCCCATTCTGTCAGCAGATTGCCCGAGAAGAGAGCGCCGACCCATGAAAAAGCGTGGTGAAGAGGAAGAAAGCCGATTGCAGGGCCGCCCGTCATAACACGGCATGAAGCCACGCTGTCTGCGGCAACGTTTTCCTGGGAAAGCATAACACCCTTGCCCTTGCCTGTTGTACCGGATGTGTAAACAAGGAAAGCCAAATCGCTCGGGAGAACCTCGTCCTCAAGATAGCTCTTAACGCCGTTTTTGACCTCATTGTGACCCTCTTCAACCATTGAATAGAAATCTTCAATTCTGATATATTGCTCAATTACAACACCGTCGGCCTTTTTCATTTTTTCGACAGTGTCCTTGAAATCCTCACTGTAGTAAACTGCGTTGCAGCCGCTGCGAACCATAATGTCGATTATATCGTCATCGGGAAGCTTCGGGTCCATCGGGATAGCAGTGATCTTGCCTGTGATAATCGAAAAATAGCAGGCGATCCAATAGTAGCTGTTCTCGCTGAGGATAGCTACCTTTTTGCCTCTTAGACCGAGCTTGTAGAGATACTGGCCGAGGCCGGTGAGATCATAATTAACCTGAGCGAAGGTTTTCATTTCAACCTCGCCGTCAAAATTGTAAAAAGTGTACTGGGGCTTGTCTCCGCCCTTTTTGCCGCCGAAAATAACGATGTCCTTAACCGTATTCATATCCGGAAAATCGGCATACTTTATTTTTTTCTTCAATTTGTTCAACTCCTCACAGCGTAATGCTTATATATTCTATCATACCCGGCTTATAAAATCAACATTGTTTTTTCTTATAATCAATATTAATTGTTTAAATTATTAAAGAGAAAAGGGAATAAACTGCTAAGAGAAATATAAAAGATTCGGAACCGTTTGATTCCGAATCTTTTTTCAGTTCAATATTCCGAGGCTGACGGACAGTGCTCTGTTGACCCTCGTCATGTCTCTTTCGCCGAGGTTGCCCATGCGCTCCTTAAGTCTCTGCTTGTCAAGCGTTCTCACCTGTTCGAGCAGAACTATCGAATCCTTAGAGAGTCCGCAGTCCTGAGCATCTACCTGAATATGGGTAGGCAGCTGAGTCTTGAAGCGTTGACTTGTTATTGCGGCGGCGATGACCGTCGGGCTGTATTTGTTCCCGACATCGTTTTGAACTATCAGCACGGGGCGCATCCCACCCTGTTCAGAGCCGACGACCGGGCTGAGATCTGCGTAATAAATATCTCCCCGTTTTATTGTCATTGTTATCACTCTCCGAGATTTTGATTGTCATAATTATATTTGCCAATCATTTACCGGATTAATCATTTTTTCGGGGATCAAAAAATAATAATCCGACATTACTATTATATTCTCGTGAGGTCAACAGGTGAAATAGCAATTTATATTATATCGCCGATTTAATGCTTTTGAATTCAATCAACCTTTGCAACGGTGCTTTGACCGATGTCTTGTATTCATTATCGCTGATTGTAACCTTTGCACAGCTTTGGCGAATTATAATTCGTCCTCGCTTCGATTCCAAACTGCCGCTTTTGTTGTTTATTTTGTTGCCGTGGATTCTGAGATTTGATACGTTCGACGCATCAATAAGCCTGCCGTAGAAGCTTTCAAAGCTGTTATTTTCGATGGTTATATTGTAGAAAAGGGCTGAATCGGCGGATTTTCCGTCAATATTTGTTGAAATATTTATCTGCGAATCCCATTCAACAACGTTACATTCAACGAAGATGTTATTTCTGATAACAAGTCCGTTTACGCCCGTGCCCTCAAGCCACAGACCGGACGAAATGTCCATGATAACCTTGATTGGATTAGCCATAGTCTTATAGAATCTGTTATTTTCACAAAGGCCGTTGTCGCTTTGAAGAAGCAGACCTCTTGCACGGTTTTCGTGGAAATAGTTGCCGCTGATAACGTAATTCCCGCTGTCAATGCTGCCGTTTGAAACAATGCAATCCTTGACAATATAATCGGGCAGCTCCTTGTCAAATGTGAGCTTGCTGCCGTCAACGGACGTAACGGTCGCCGAAAAATCGAGGTTGTCAAAGCCCTTACTGCTGAAAACCGCAGTATCACCGGCAGCAAAATTATTTGCATTGGTGTAAATTTCAACCGTTTGGTCATCAAGCTTATTTGTTATCATTGCAACGTTGTCGTGTACGTTAACGTCGTCGTCACCCATAAAGCTGAAATCGCAGCCGCTGATTTTGAACTTGCCGTTTGTGTTTGCGATATGCACGCCGTCGGCGGTCGCAGAAACTCTGTTATCGTCATGCTCAGGGTCAAGGCCGATGACGCAGTCGAGCAGCTGGAAACGCTCCGAGCGATTTTCGATCAGCCAGCCCATGCCTGCAATTGCATAGAGCTTGATGTTTGAAAATGTGATGTTTGACGTGTGGTAAACGTTGAATGCGTTGCCATCGTAGACATGGTGGCGGAGAAGATATATTTCGCCCTTCTTGTAGTCATCAAGCGAGCCGTCATGTGTGATTTTCAGCACGTTGCGGCCTGTCTTTTCAACGGATTTAATTGAGCCGGGGAATTGATAGACATAGTTCTCTTTGAAATCTTTCCTTGTTCCGGGAGTGAGCGTCTTGGGGTCATATTTTGTGAAAGCCATTATCGGAATGTCCGCCGAAACCTCGTCAAGCTCGGTGAACTCAATTTCAAGAGTGTGTGATATTTTGCTTGCCTTTTTCACCTTAACAAGAGAAGCGAGCCTTGAAACGTCGAAATTCCATGTGATGCTGAGGCCTCGAAATTCCATACAGTCGCAGCCTGTGATGTGAAAATAATTCGGATGTTCAAAAATAAACTGTGCGCCGTCAGCGTCAATGAGAATGTTTTTGAGACCGTCGAGCATTATAGCTTTGTCGGTTCTGAAATAATATTTGCCGCCGTTAACTTTGAGCGTAGTGTTCGGATTGGATTTGCAATATTCGATCGCTCTGCAAAATGCTGTATAATTGTCGCTCGACTCCGTGCTTACGCCGAAATCCGAAGCGTTGACGGCCTTATAGCTTTTGTCGTTCGGTCTTGCGATGTAGAAGACCGAATCGTTCACGCCATCAACACGGTCGTAGGTGCGTGCCTCGTCGGCTGTCGGTTCGCTTTCAAGGGCGAGATTTACGGGCAGGGCAACAGGTGTCGGTTCAATTTTAAAAATCGGGGCAACGAGCATCAAAAATGCCGTTACGATACATAATAAAGTCTGTGTCATTCAGTCACCTCATTTTGCACTGATGTGGAAGCCGGTCGTACTTATGACGGCGATTTCAACACCGAGATCGTCGGTTATCGTTATTTCATAGAAGCAGAGCTTTCTGCCCTCTTTTATCTTCTTACATTCGGCGAAAAGCTTCTTGCCCCTTGATGAGGTCAGGTAGCTGATGTGGCTGTCCGCCGTGGCGGTAAAGCTCTCCGGCGTATTGGTTGCAACTGCAAATGCAAAGTCGGCAAGGGTGAACATAACGCCGCCCATGACCTGACCGTGTGCGCCGTAGTGCCGCTCGTCAAGCTCAAGACTGCACTTTGAATAGCAGTCGTCAACCTCGTCGATTTTTACACCCGTGACTTCAACGGCATATCTGTCACCCTCAAAAAAGCGGCGAACATCTTCAATATTTCTCATATAATCAGTCCTTTGGAATTAAACGGTAAAATTGTGTTTTGTATAGTATATCGCACTGAAAAGTTTGATGATATTATATCGGACTTCCTCTTGAGGGGAAGCCTTGGTCATTTTCGACAGACCTTGGGTCGATGTGGTCATCGACCCCTACGGAATGTGCCTTTATCGAACCTCATCGTAGGGTGCGAAGCTCACTCGCACCGAGGAAGTCTGATGAAACTACTTTACGAATTGTTCATTTCACTCAGTCAAAATAAACCGGCTTGCCTGTTTTAGCGGATTCATAAATCGCTTCGAGAATCTGCGTTACAACAAGAGCCTGACTTGCTTTTGTGCGAGGCTCATGGTCGTTAACAACAGCGTCAAGCCACGCTTTTGCTTCAAGCACGGACGGATCTTCGTCGCCGTCGCCGTCATAGAATGCAACTCCGCCGGCGTCAAGGTCGGGTTTGAGAACGCATTGCCTACCGTTCTTGATAAAGTTGATGCTGAGTCCGTCAAACATATCTGCGCCGCCCTCGGTGCCGCAAACCATAGTGATGGCTTCTTTCGGATTTCTGATATTCAAAGCCCAGCTGGATTCAAGCATGATCGTTGCACCGTTCTCCATAACAATGAAGCCAAATGCCGCATCCTCAACCGTAAATTTCTTCGGATCCCAATCGCCCCAAGCGTTGCCGCAGTCCTTCTGATTCTTGAGCTTTTCAAAGGTTGTGCCGACTACCATTTTCGGCTTGTAGTTATCCATCATCCAAAGAGTGAGGTCGAGTGCATGAGTGCCGATGTCGATGAGCGGACCGCCGCCCTGTTCGTATTCATTGAGAAAAACGCCCCATGTCGGCACAGCACGGCGGCGAAGCGCAATGGCCTTGCCGTAGTAGATTTCGCCCAGCCCGCCGTCCTCGCACATCTTTTTGAGATAGAGCGAATCCGCTCTCCAACGTGACTGGTAGCCGATAGTGAGCTTCATACCCGTCCTTTCCGAGGTATCGAGCATTTCCTTAGCCTCTTTATATGTTTTGGCCATCGGTTTTTCACACATTACATGCTTGCCGGCCTCCATTGCGTCGATCGAAATGAAAGCGTGCGAACGGTTCGGAGTGCAGACGTGAACGACCTCGATGTCCTTATCCTTGAGAAGCTCCTTATAGTCCGTGTAGACCTTTGCACCCTCAACGCCGTATTCCTCGGCCGCCTTGACGGCTCTTTCTTCGATAATGTCGCAGAAAGCAACCATCTGCGCATTTTTTATTTTCTTGAGCGAGGGCATATGCTTTCCGTTGGCAATGCCGCCGCATCCGATAATACCGATTTTTACGATTCTGTCCATTTGAAAACTCCTTTATTCAGTTTATTTTATGATATCATATTGAATAAAAAAGTCAAGGAAATCCATTCGCAAAATTGAAATACACCCTTGCAAAAACGGCACTTTATTTTTTGCAAATTTTATGATAAAATAAAGCAAATTAAAGGCGGTGAAGCTATGATTAAAACTGTGATTTTTGACCTTGACGGTCTGCTGGTCGACAGCGAATTGATGACGTATGAATTTTATAAAAGATTGCTTGCCGAAAGGGGAGAGGAATTTCCTCTGAAAACGTATACCGACATTTATTGCCGGGTGATAGCTTTGATTATCACCGCTTTTT
>CALBHM010000229.1 GCA_937892835.1 uncultured Ruminococcus sp.
ACGGTAGGCTCGAAGTTAACAACGATGTACAAGCAGATGGAAGCGGACGGCGTGAATGTTTCGATTGTTGCGAAATACGGTTTCCAGCTTTACCCCATAGTTTACAATGCGGATCAGCAGAGCGACATGCTTGTTGCATGTAAACAACAGGCTCCCGGAACAACGACGGCACCTATCGGAGAAAAGCTCAGCGATGAGTATATTGCAAAGGCAAAGATAGACGGAACATACAAATATATTTCTCCCGACCGTGCTATTGATGCATCAACGGCACTTTTCCCGGATACAACATGGTATGTTCAAAATCTTAACCATGACTGTTACCCATGGGCACTGTATCCCGTTATCTATAAAATTCTCAGATACAGCGGAGAACCATTGACGGTGTTTAGCGATGAAAGCCTGCCGCAGTATCTCATTTATGAAAAAGATGAAACCGGAAATGAAACAATCAGACCCATGACCGTAGAGGACAAGGGTGACCCGATTGAAAGTCCAAGTTTCTTCACACTTCTTAAAAATATGGTTGTGAACATTATAAAAATTATTGTAGAACAACTTGGAAAACTTTTTAAATAAGATAAGCAGACAAGAAACGCAGACCGAAAGGCCTGCGTTTGCGTTTTTCCTGAATGTTCAGTTTTCGCTGATGTAAATGAATCTCGGAATTTCTCGTGAGGATATCTGATAAATACCTGCATACTCACCTCGGAAAAGAACAGTTATTGTGTTTTCACCGCTCTTGAGACTAAAAACATCTTTTTCGCTTTCTTTGTCAATCGCTGTGAGATTTTCATTTTTCAAAAGTCCGATTTCAACGTCCTCGTTATCGATTGCCGAAATTTTGACCTCGGCTTCGGTATTGTTTGGGTTGTAAATATTAAGCACGCACTCGATATAAACGTAGTCATCGTCGGTATAGAAATCAACGAAATAGCTCTTGTCGCTGTTGTCAAGTATCGGCGTCTTTTCGACCGAGCAGGATGAAAGAGAGAAAAGTAAAATTGCACATATTATCAGTGAAATAAATTTTTTCATAATCTAATCCTCATATAACTTGAAATAATATTTATGTCTTATTTTAACATACAATAATCATATTGACAAGCGATGTTGACAAATCAAAAAAAGGGGAGTACAATATGAAATTGAAATTCAGTTTCATATTCAGAAGGTGGATTAAATGGAAAATTCATATAACACTAAGCAGGGCAGCCTGATTCTTGCACTATTGCAAAAGCAGCCCGGCAGGCATTTCACAGCAGACGATATAATATCCGAGCTTGCAAAGGACGGTCAGCCGGTCGGCAAGGCGACTGTTTATCGGCATCTCGATAAGCTGATAAAGCAGGGCCTTGTGCGCAAATATATTGCCGAAGAGGGTCAGAGCGCATGCTTTGAATTTATAGACAAAAGTGGAAATTGCGAATCACACTATCACCTGAAATGCTCGGGATGCGGCAGGCTTTTGCACGTTGAGTGCGGGTATCTCGACGAGCTGGCACAGCACGTTTTGGAGCATCACGGCTTTGTGATAAGTCCCGAAAAAACCGTACTTTACGGAATGTGTGAAAAATGCAGGGAGGCATTGGATGAAGAATAAAATTACGGCGATTTTGCTCGCTGTTTTAATGCTCATGCTTTGCAGCTGTTCGTATACTGCACCGAAAAAGAGCGACAGGCTGAGCGTTGTCTGCTCAATTTTTGCTCCTTACGATTTTGCACGTCAGGTTGCGGGTGACAGAGCGGACGTTAAAATGCTCCTGCCGACAGGTGTTGAGAGCCATTCATATGAGCCGATACCGAGGGATATAATTGAGCTTGAAAATTCGGATATCTTTTTCTATGTCAGCGAGCACACGGAAACGTGGGTTACGCAGATAACGGATGCTGTTGAAAACGACAGCGTAAAAAAAATTGATATTGCCGACAAGCTTGGGATAGTGATCAACGACCATGATCATGATCATGATCATCACGATGAGGAGCATGATGAGCATGACGAGGGTGAGACGGACGAGCATATCTGGACAAACCTTGAAACAGCAACGAAAATGATCGACTGTATTGCCAAGGAAATGGGCGAAGCAGATCCGAACAATGCGAGTTATTATAGCGAAAACGCAAAGAGCTATTCTGCGGAAATTTTGAAGCTCAGAGACGATTTTTCCGAGCTTGCCAAAAGCTCAAAGCGCAGGGAGATTGTTTCCGGCTCAAGGTTTGCGATGAAGAATTTTACTCACGAGTTCGGCATTGAATTCACGGCGGCGTTCGATTCCTGCGTTGATAATACAGAGCCGAGCGCAACGGTTATGGCTCACATAATTGATAAGATTAATACGGACAAGCTGCCTGTTATTTTCTATGAGGAGCTGACCGAGCCGAAAATTGCAAGGGCGGTTTCGATTGAAACGGGAGCGAAAATGCTTCTTCTTCATTCGTGTCATAACATTTCTTCGGATGAAATGAAAAGGGGAGAGACTTATCTTTCGCTCATGCGGCAGAATTACAATAATTTAAAGGAGGCGCTGAACTGATGCAGCTTTTGAAATGCGAAAATATTCATATGAATTACGATTCGACCAAGGCGGTCGACGGCGTCAGCTTCACTGTTGATGAGGGCGATTTCCTTTGCATCGTCGGCGAGAACGGAGCAGGAAAAAGCACGCTTCTGAAGGGTATTCTCGGTTTGCAGAAAATCTCCGAAGGAAGCGTAGATTTTAACGGAATAAAGAAAAGCGAGATTGGCTATCTGCCGCAGAAAACGCAGGTTCAAAAGGATTTCCCGGCCGGCGTTAAGGAGGTTGTTCTCAGCGGCAGGCTCGGCGGAAAAAGGAAGCTCTTTTATACGGCCGAGGACAGACGAATCGCTCAGGAAAATATGGATATCATGAAGATAAATTCCATAAAGAACAAGTCGTTCAATGAGCTTTCGGGCGGCCAGCAGCAGAGAGTTTTGCTCGCAAGAGCATTGTGTGCAACGGATAGACTCCTGCTTCTTGATGAGCCAACAACAGGTCTTGACCCATTTGTTACCGAGGACATGTATAAGCTGATAAGTCATCTCAATAAGGAGCACGGCGTTACGATAATCATGGTAACTCATGACGTTAAGAGCGCAATTCAATATGCAAACAAAATTCTTTGCATGGAGCATGACGGCGATTTCTTCGGCACGACCGAGGAATATCTGAAAACGGCGGCGGCAAAAAGGATTCTCGGAGGTGACAGCCATGCTTGATATGTTCGTTCAAATGTTTTCCTACGGCTTTATGCGCAGGGCGATAATTGTCGGCGTATTGGTTGCCCTCTGTGCGGCTCTGCTCGGCGTTACGCTCGTTTTAAAGCGATATTCAATGATAGGCGACGGACTTTCCCATGTTGGATTTGGTGCACTCTGTGTTGCGCTTGCAATGAATGTTGCACCGCTTGCAATCTCCGTACCGGTTGTAATCATATCCGCATTTCTGCTTTTGAGGATAAGCGATAACAGTAAGATTAAGGGTGATGCGGCAATAGCTCTGATTTCAAGCACGGCACTGGCGGTCGGAATTCTCGTAACGTCAATGACGACAGGGCTTAATTTCGATGTAAAAGGATATATGTTCGGCAGCATACTTGCAATGAGCAGTACAGATGTTATAATAAGTATAGCTCTTTCGGCGGCGGTGCTGATTCTTTACTGCGTATTTTATAATAAAATCTTCGCAGTCACATTTGATGAAAATTTTGCAACGGCGACCGGCACAAAAACAGGAATGTATAACACACTGATAGCTCTTCTGACGGCAATAACGGTTGTTATCGGCATGAGAATAATGGGCGCAATGCTCATTTCAAGTCTTGTTATTTTTCCGGCACTTACAGCAATGCGTGTTTGCAAGACGTTTAAGAAGGTAGTTATCGTATCGGCGGCTGTTTCTGTGATATGTTTCTTTATCGGCTTGCTCGTCTCGTTTGCGTTCTCGATGCCGGCCGGTGCGAGTGTTGTGGCCGTTAATGCGATAATGTTCGGAATATTCTCCCTTGTCGGAATGATAAAAAGAAAAACAGCATAAATTACTCTATGAGGTGGTACTATGACAATTAAAGAATTAAAAGAAAATCCCGTTAAGCTGATTG
>CALBHM010000230.1 GCA_937892835.1 uncultured Ruminococcus sp.
CCGGCCATTCTTAAAAATCTTGTAATTTACAAGCCGTCATACGTTTATGTCGTGCCTGCGATTGCCGAGTCGATGTACAAACGCATAATTAAAAATATTAAAAAGCAAGGCATGGAAGAACAGTTCAACGAGCTTGTTAAAAAGAGCAACGAGCTTCGTGCACAGGGCATTGACAAACGCCGTGAATTCTTTGGTTTTATTCTTGAGGGCTTCGGTGGCAAGCTCAAAAAGATTGTCTGCGGCGGTGCTCCGATAAGACCCGAAGTTGCCAAGTTCTTCGACGATATCGGACTCGATCTCATCAACGGCTACGGAATCACAGAATGCTCCCCTCTTGTCTGTGCAAATCACGACATGTACAATGACTTCAAAACGGTGGGAATTAAGCTTCCCTGCATTGAATGGCGAATCGATCAGCCTAATGATGAAGGAATCGGCGAAATTTGTGTCAAGGGCGACATTGTAATGATAGGCTACTATAAGCAGCCGGAGCTGACGGCCGAGGTGCTCAAGGACGGTTGGTTCTACACCGGAGACTACGGCTATATCAATGAAAAGGATCAGCTCATCATATCGGGCAGAAAGAAGAATGTTATTGTCCTCAACAACGGCAAAAACGTTTATCCGGAGGAAATTGAGGGCTACATTCAGGATATCGACTATGTCAACGAGGTTGTCGTCAGCGGCGAAAAGGATAAGGACGGCAATGAGAGCAGTCTTACCGCCGAGGTTTATCTTGAAGAGAAGAAAACGCCCTCAGAGGTTCTCAAAAGCATTAAAAAGGCTTGCGTTGAGCTGCCTATCTACAAGCAGATAACCAAGGTTAAAATCCGTGACAGTGAATTCCCGAAAACAAGCTCGAATAAAATCAAACGTTTCTTTAAAGAAACCTCGGAAACCGTTAAAGAAAAGACAGAGTCAATGATTGAAACCGTTTCCGAAAAATATAACGAATACAAGGAAAACAAAGACACGGACGATAAAAAGGAATAAAAGCAACAGGGAGATGCCGAACGGCATCTCCCATTATTTTATCTCAATATTGTCTATCGACCAAA
>CALBHM010000231.1 GCA_937892835.1 uncultured Ruminococcus sp.
CATCGTAAGAGGTCTCGACTATTATACACGCACGGTATTTGAGTTTGTGACCGACGCTCTCGGCGCACAGAGTGCAGTTTGCGCAGGCGGTCGATATGACGGACTTGTTGAAGAAATCGGCGGTCCCCATGTTCCGGCTCTCGGCTTTGCACTCGGACTTGAAAGAATTCTCCTTCTCCTTGAGGCGCAGGGTATAGCACTTCCGGCGGCAGATGTTCCCGACATTTACATCGGCAGTATCGGCGATGCGGCTCTGACTAAGGCAGCGGCCCTTGCGCTTGAGCTTCGTCAGTCCGGCATCAGCGCACAGTTTGACATTGTCGGCCGTTCCGTAAAGGCTCAGATGAAATTTGCGGATAAAATCGGTGCAAGATTCACAACGATTATCGGCGACGACGACCTCACGGCCGGTGTTGCCAAGGTCAAAAATATGGAAAGCGGCGAAACTCAGGAGATTTCTCTTGACAGCTTTTCTGATGATTTTATGGAATATTCACTTCAGTCGGCAGCTATGAAGCTCCAGGGCACAGCCGCCGAGGATATGGATAATATAGATTTAAGCAAGATTTTTTTAGGAGGCTTAATATAATGGACTTTATGACAGGCTTAAAGCGTACCGACTATTGCGGCGACCTCAGAATCGGCGACGTCGGCAAAGAGGTTGTCGTTGCAGGCTGGGTACAGCGTCAGCGTGACCTCGGCGCACTTATTTTTATCGACTTGCGTGACAGAACCGGTATTGTTCAGCTCGCATTCGGTGAAAGCACAGACAAGGAAATCTTCGACAAGGCTTTTTCGGCAAGAAGCGAATTCGTTCTCATGGCCAAGGGCATTGTCCGTGAGCGTTCCTCAAAGAACATGGAAATCCCGACAGGTGAAATCGAGGTTGACGTTACAGACCTTCGAGTTCTCGGCAAGAGCGAAACTCCGCCGTTTGAGATAGTTGAAAATTGCCAGACTTCAGAGCTGACAAGACTTAAATACCGTTATCTCGACCTTCGCCGTC
>CALBHM010000232.1 GCA_937892835.1 uncultured Ruminococcus sp.
AAACAATCTCATTGCCACAAAGAAATCGTTGGAGCTTGCTAAGCTCGGCTACGACCTCATGGACAGAAAAAGAAACATTCTTATCCGTGAGATAATGACAATGAGTGAAAAGGCTTCGACCATTCAGAGCGAAATCAACACGGCATATGCCAAGGCTTATTATGCTCTTGAGCAGGCGCAGATTTCAATCGGCAACTGTTTCTCCTTTGCCGAATGTATTCCCGTTGATAACGGTCTGCACATGACTGTCAGAAGCGTTATGGGTGTTGAACTGCCGCAAATTACGCTTGACGAACGCAACAGATATTTTTACTACGGTCTTAATTCGAGCAATTCTTTGCTTGACGAGGCATATATTAACTTTGAAGAGGTCAAAAAGCTGACTGTTCAGCTGGCTGAAATCGAAAGCAACGTTATGCGTCTTGCCGACGCAATCAAAAAAACTCAGAAGCGCACAAACGCTCTGAGCAACGTTATGATTCCGAAATTCACATCAACCGTCAAGTTCATTTCCGATGCGCTTGACGAAAAAGAGCGTGAGGACTTCTCAAGGCTCAAGGTCATTAAACGACAGAAAGGAAACTGATTATGGCAAAAGCACTTAAAACTCTTGCGATCGTTTCTGCGTTCGCCCTCGTAATCTCCTCCTTCGGCGCATGCTCCCTCCCCTTTGGCAGTGACGACCCCACAACAGAAGTAACAACAACCGAGAAACAAACCGAACCGACCGAGCCGGAAACCACAACCGAACCGGAAACGGAAACGACGACCGAGGCTCCCGAAAAGGAAGACACAATCAAAGATATCTTTGCAGATATCAATAATTTTCCTATCGGCACGGCAGGCTCATCGGCAAAGGCGGCAGACCTTGCACTTCGATTGATTGCTTTCTCGAACTCCGACCTTGCCGAAAGCGACACGCTGAGCGACGATATTAAATCGCTTGTTGCAACGGTCAGTGATGAGGACGTTTATGCCGAAGCTCTTTATCAGGTAAATTCCTATGCGAAGAAATTCTTCAAGGGCAGTCAAGTGGAAGTTGCCGAAATCGCAGGCGATTCCGATTTCTCGCTCGACAAGGATTATTCCCAGGAAAAATATCAGACGGTCTACGACCTTTTGAAACAAAACTGAATAGCAAAGAGCAGTGATGAAACACAAATCATCACTGCTCTTTTTATTTTACAATTTCATCAATCTTCGTTTTAGGATTTTTCTCTCTGATTTCGTCGAGTAATTTGCCGATTTTTGCGTGAACGGAATCAACCTCTCGTTCAAACTCCGCCGCTGACATTCTCAGCACGCCAAAGCGAACCGCCGAAAGCTGAATAAGATTATCCGACGTAACGACCCGCACTCGGTCATTCTTGCCGATTTCCGATATAAGCTTTTCGATATAAACGTCGCCCAGCTCTCTCTCCTTGGTGTAAACAACATGGATATTATGAAAATCAAACCGCTCTCCTGTGTTGCCAGGCACCTTGTATGCGTCAAAGACGAGCACAACGTTATTCTTCGTGTAGGCACTGTAATTGCAAAGAATTTCCATCAGCCGCTCTCTCGCCGCTCCGAGGTCGGTATCGGCAAGGCTTTTCAGCTCGTCCCACGCAAAGATAACGTTGTAGCCGTCAACGAGGACATAGCTCTTGCGCTCGGTCAGCTCAAAATCCGTTTGATTTTCGTCATTCTTCTTCGCCGTCGGTCTGTAAAGCTCATATTTCGGCTTGCCGAATTCTCGCTCCATGATAGCCTCAAGCTCCTTATCGTCAATATGCAGATTTCTGCGATTGACGGGCGGAGTGTAGGGCTTCTCT
The DNA here is from genome assembly GCA_937892835.1 of uncultured Ruminococcus sp. Classification (GTDB taxonomy): domain Bacteria; phylum Bacillota; class Clostridia; order Oscillospirales; family Acutalibacteraceae; genus CAG-488. Next base: position 1,815 of record CALBHM010000232.1, read on the forward strand.
TTTTCAAGACAGCTTTCAAGGTGCATATACTCTCCGACCTTGTTCCACTTCACGCCGAAGCCACCTCCGTGGGCACAAAATACGGAATCCGGTGTGTTTTCAAGATCGGCTTCGGGGTCATAGGCAAGCTCGGATATCACCTTTTCGGCATTGTGGCAATCGTCATAGCCTGCACTCTCGCAGTAAAGACGGCCTCTGCCGCCCGTATAAGCCGCAACCTCGGATGCGTAACCGTTCAGCTCAGTGACAGGTGCTTTGCCCCTCAGAACCGATATTCCGCCGCTCTCCTCGGGCGATTCAAAGCTTCCCGATTTCATTCTTATATCATTTATTGCTCTGCCTATTTGCTCGCTCGGCACTTCAAGCCTGAATAAAAAATACGGTTCAAGCAGCTTCGATTTTGCCTGCATAAGACCCTGTCGTACCGCTCTGTATGTTGCCTGACGGAAGTCGCCGCCCTCCGTGTGTTTAATGTGCGCCCTACCCGCTGCAAGGGTGATTTTCATATCTGTGATCGGTGAACCTGTCAGCACGCCGAGGTGCTGCTTTTCACCCAAGTGCATAAGAATCAGCCTCTGCCAGTTCCTGTCGAGCGTGTCCTCACTGCAATCGGTTCTGAACACAAGTCCGCTGCCTCTCGGCAAAGGTTCCATAATTAGGTGAACCTCGGCATAATGACGCAAAGGCTCATAGTGACCGACGCCCTCAACGATGTTCTCTATTGTCTCCTTATACATAACCCTGCCTGAGTCGATATCTATTTTTACGCCGAAACGCTCGGCAACAATGCTTTTGAGTATCTCAGCCTGAACCTCTCCCATAAGGCCGACGTGAATTTCTTTAAGATGGCTGTTCCAAGTCACATGAAGCTGAGGGTCTTCCTCCTCAAGCTCACGAAGCTTAGGCAAAATCGTATCTGCGTCGCATCCGTCGGGGAGCACGACACGATAGTTCATGACCGGTTCAAGCGTCGGCTTCTCCCCTGCCGCTTCAAATCCAAGACCCTGGCCGTTATGCGTTTTGTCGAGTCCCGTCAAGGCACATATCTCGCCCGATTTCACCTCGTCCGCCGTTGTAAACTTTGCACCCGAATATATTCTTATTCCGCTGATTTTTTCGTCGCCTATCGTCTCTCTGACCTTGACCGAGCCGCCTGTGACCTTGATATGGGTCAAGCGCACCCCCTGTGGGTCATGACTAATTTTGAAAACCTTTGCGCCGAAAGCTTCGGGATATTCGGTCTGAATCGTATATTTTTCAAGTGCATTTATGAATTCGTCAATGCCGTCGAGCTTCAATCCCGAGCCGAAGAAGCACGGAAAGACCTGCCTCGATTTGATTGCTTCGGCAATTTCCTTTTCGTTTATAGCTTCGCCACCGAGATATTTTTCCATCATGCTCTCACTGCAAAGTGCCAAGCCCTCGCCCATAGCGGATTCGTTACCGAAATCGACAAATTCGCCGTCAAGCTCGGAATTGAGATTTCCGATTATATCTTCACGACTCTTTCGTGCAAAGTCCATTTTTGTCACAAAAACAAACGTCGGAACGCTGTAGAGCTTCAAAAGCTTCCACAAGGTCAGCGTGTGCGACTGCACGCCGTCAAGTCCGCTGATGACAAGAATCGCATAATCGAGCACGCCGAGTGTTCGCTCCGTCTCGGAGGAAAAATCGACGTGACCGGGCGTGTCAAGCAGTGTGACCTCAATTTTATCCGTCGAAAAGACCGCCTGACTCGCAAAAATCGTGATGCCTCTTTCACGCTCAAGGGTATGGGTATCTAAAGCCGTATCACCGTGATCGACACGACCTATTTTACGCAATTTTCCCGTGCGATAAAGCATCGCTTCGGCAAGTGTTGTTTTGCCTGCGTCAACATGGGCTAAAATTCCTGCAACGATCTTTTTCATAGCTACCTCGATTAATTTTATTTCACAAATATTTTACCAAAAAACTCATAAAAAGTAAATAAGGATTGCCGTTATGACAACCCTTTATTCTAATCACTCGATTATAAGTTTTTGAAGCATTGATGATCCTGCGAATCTCATTTCAATCATGATTGCATCGCCTTTCCATTTTCACATGAGGAATTCCGTCCTCAAGAAATTCGTCTGAGCAAACAACGAAGCCCTCACGCTCATAAAAGCCTATCGCATAGGTTTGCGCTTCAATGTAAATTTTTTTCGGTCTCATCTTTTCCTCAACAATTTCTATTGCATTTTTTAAAATTTCGCCACCGAGCCCCTTTCCGTGCTCTGTAGTAAGCACTCTGCCGAGCTGAACCGTTTCGCCGTCCTTGCGAAAAGCACGCAAATACGCCGTGATTTTTTCGCCCGATTTATAAAAAATATGCAGGCTTTTATAATCAATATCGTCTATATCCTGATAAGCACACTTCTGCTCAACAACAAAAATCTGCACTCTCGCTTTTAAAATTTCATACACTTCCGTCGGAGAAAGCTCGTTAAAAAATTTTGCTTCGGGTCTCATTATTCTCTGCCTTTACGTGTTATTTTCAGATTAGATTTTACTCTTAAAGCCGCTTGCCGTCAATATAAAAAGCCCGCATAATGCAGGCTTTTTAAAAATTATTTCTTGTTATTTTTATCATTACAGCAAGAGCATTGACCGCAGCTTCCGCCGCAGCAGCCACCCTTTTTCTTGCGTTTGATTATTGTAATTACTGCACCCACAATTATCAGCACAAGAACCGCAATAATTACGATATCCCAAATATTCATTATATACCGACCGCCGATCCGAGAAGATAAACCAGAAATGAAACTGCCCACGCAACAACGCACTGCCAAACGACAACACCCGCAGCCCACTTAAACCCAAGCTCACGTTTGATTGAAGCGATTGCCGCAACACATGGAGTGTAAATAAGACTGAACACAAGCATTGAAGCCGCCGCAAGCGGAGTAAGCACGGTTGAAATTCCGCTGCCGAAAAGAACCTGCATTGTTGAAACAACGCTTTCCTTTGCCATAAAACCGCTGATAAGAGCTGTGCAAATTCTCCAATCACCGAGTCCAAGCGGTTTGAATATCGGTGTCAGTAAGCCTGATATCGCTGCAAGAATGCTATCTGCCGAATCCTTAACCATATTAAAGTGAAGATCAAAGCTTTGCAGGAACCAAACTACAACAGTTGCGATTAGAATAATCGAAAAAGCCTTCTGCAAGAAATCCTTAGCCTTTTCCCAAAGCAGCTGTGAAACATTCTTTATTCCCGGCAGGCGGTAATTCGGAAGCTCCATAACGAATGGAACCGGCTCGCCCTTGAACATAGTACCCTTATATAAAAAGGCCGCCAAGATTCCGAGCAGGATACCCAGAACGTAAAGTCCGGACATGATAAGTCCGCCCTTACCCGGGAAGAACTCACTAACGAAGAACGAATAAATCGGGAGCTTTGCCGAACAGCTCATAAACGGTGTGAGCAAAATCGTCATCTTCCTGTCACGCTCACTCGTCAGCGTCCTCGTTGCCATAACGGCAGGAACGGTACAGCCGAAGCCAATAAGCATCGGCACAATGCTTTTGCCCGAAAGGCCGATTTTACGAAGCAGCTTATCCATGACGAACGCTACTCGTGCGATATAACCGCTGTCCTCCATCATCGAAAGGAAGAAGAAAAGCGTGACGATTATCGGTAAAAAGCTCAACACACTGCCGACACCCGTAAAGATTCCGTCGATTATAAGGCTATGTACCGCAGAATTGACATTGGCGGCGGTCAGTGCCGCATCGGTAATTGACGAAAGCTTGTCGATTCCCATTGCCAAAAGGTCCTGAAGCCATGCGCCTATAACATTGAAGGTCAAGTAAAATACAAGAACCATTATTGCAATGAAGCACGGAATCGCCGTATATTTGCCTGTAAGTATTTTATCGATCTTTTCACTTCTTATGCGTTCCTTGCTCTCCCTCGGCTTAATAACCGTTTTTTCGCAAAGTTTTTCAATGAAATCAAATCGCATATCGGCTATTGCCGCACTTCGGTCAAGGCCGCATTCAACCTCCATCTGCTGAACAATGTGTTCGAGAAGTTCATGCTCGTTTTGGTCGAGCTTAAGCTGATTCAGAATAAGCGGATCACCCTCAATCGCCTTTGTTGCAGCGAAGCGAACAGGAATCTCGGCTTTCGCGGCATGATCCTCAATAAGATGAACAACCGCATGAATACATCTGTGAACCGCACCGTTGTGATCGTTCTTGTCACAGAAATCCTGCTTAAGCGGACGCTCCTGATATTTGGCTATATGTATTGCATGCTTTATCAGCTCGTCAACGCCCTCATTTTTAGCCGCCGAAATCGGGATAACAGGCACACCGAGCATCGCTTCCATACCGTTAACATCAATAGAACCTTGGTTGCCGACAACCTCATCCATCATGTTCAAGGCAACCACCATCGGCACATTCATCTCAAGCAGCT
>CALBHM010000233.1 GCA_937892835.1 uncultured Ruminococcus sp.
GTCAGCTGTGCGGATATCCGCCGCTTCCTTGAACATTCCCATAAGTTCGGGGAGGTTCGTAAACTTTGCAAAGCGGGTTTTCAGCTGATATTTGCCGTCAGATTCAGGTTTTAATTCGTATGAACACATATTATTGTGCTCCAAAATGATATGTGTTCATTTTTATTTCAGTCACGAGCGGCGTCTGTATATCTCGGTGGGATTATCCGAATCGGCATTGCTGCCGATAAATCTGTAATAAATATCCACCTTAACAACCGCCTTGCCATCGATGTTCTCGCTCTCGTGAATATATATCTTTTCGATAAGGGTGTGGACAAGCTCATAGTCAAGCTTGGTAATACCGATGTAGTTTTCAATAAGCTCGGCAAACTTTTCCACATTTGCTCTGTTTGCATCATTTTCCTGCAAAGCCGCCGAAATCTCATTTGACCTTGCCTTTAATGTCGAAAGCTCCTTTTCCATATTCTCCGACATTGACATATATCTTTCCTTTGAGATAACACCGAAAACCATATCTTCATAGATTTTCTGCAAAAGAGTATCGAGCTCACCGATTCTCTTTTTTGATTTGTCCTGCTCTTTGATAAGAGAAGTTCTTTCCTTGATCTTATCGGTTTCGGAAGCCTTGTAAAGAATATCAATATACTTGTCCGCATTTTCTTCAAAAAGAGTTGCATGGCGCTGAATATCCGAAAGAACAACATCATAAAGCTGTTCAAAGGTTATGTAGTGAGATGAACAATATTCCTTGCCATATCTGATAGCAGTCTGACAGCGATAAACGCCTTTGGAATTTCGGTTATCATACCTTTTTGAAAATCCATGAACTTTTCCGCAGTCGGGGCACATTACAAGACCTCTGAAAATGTTATCGGGATTTGTTACCTTGTCCCTTGTCTTGACCGACAGCCTCTTGTAAACCGTATCATAATCCTCCCGGCTGACAAGAGCTTCGTGAGTATTCTCGGTCACTACCCATTCATCTTCGGGACGCTCTATCCTTTTCTTGTTTTTGTACGATTTATTCGTATATCTCAGAGCAACGGTCCTGCCCGTATAAACAGGATTAAGAAGAATGGTTTTAACGGTTGCTTTGAGCCAATAGTAGGGATATTTCGGATAAGAAGCACAGTTTTCAAGACCGTTTCTGATGTAGTTATCAGCCTTGGGAATAGGAAGATTCATACTTCTCATTTTAGTGGCGATCTCACCGCAGCTGCACCCCTCGATAGCCATACGATACATCATTTTAACGTAATCCGCACGGTCACTCGGAATCAGCTTTGTCTTGTCATTGGGATCTTTCATATATCCGTATGGAGCTATTCCCGTAAGACAGTCACCACGCTGAGCTTTCATTTTCATAACTGCCCGAATTTTCTTGGAACAATCCTTTGCATACCACTCGTTGATGATATTCTTGAACGGAGCAAAATCGTTATCTCCATCATCACTGTCAACGGAATCATTGATAGCAATAAAGCGAACATCGTTATCCGGAAGAAACATTTCCGTATAAAATCCTGTCTGCAAATACTCTCTGCCGAAACGAGAGAGGTCTTTTACGATAACAGTACCGATTTTTCCGTCCTCAACTGCTTCAATAAGTCTTTTGAAATCGGGACGGTCAAAGTTTGTGCCGGTGTAGCCGTCATCAACAAAAAATTCCGTATTGAAATACCCATTGTCATTAGCAAACTTCAGAAGAAGCTCCTTTTGGTTCTGAATGCTCATACTGTCGCCATTGTATTCATCGTCACGGCTTAATCTGCAATAGAGAGCCGTAATTTTATCCTGCTGTTTTAATTTCATAATATCCTACCTTTCCAAACAGCAGATTATGACTGTATTTATTATACATCATATTCCGCTTTAAAGCAATAAATTATTTGTAAAAACACAAACAAATTTATGATTTGATTTTTGTTAAAAATTGTGTTATACTGAAAGAAAAGTCACGAAAGGAACAGCCATGCACAGAATGGATTTCAGCACAGTAATAAGCATCATAATCAAAAACTGCCGTGAGAATATGCACATTTTCAAGAACAGAGAACGTGCATTCACGCAAACCGACCTCATAACGGGAATATTTTCCGAATACTATGACAGCTGCGATGATAAAATTTTTGAAAGCTCCTCAATATCACGCTGGATAAAAGGCAGCCGCCCTGTTCCTGCCGACCTCATAAATTTTTACCGTGACAATGGCTGTGAAAGTATCGGATATGATTTTCAGGATAACTGTGTTGATGTGGTTTATGATTTAAGTAACCTTTGCAATGAGCTTGCAGCTCTTGTATCAAATGACTATTCTCTTTCCAAAGAAAAGAAAAATGAAATACTAATTGATATAGACACTGCCGATGAATTCGAAGTCTGCCGTTTTATCGGAAATGTGATATTTGCCGCCATAGACAGACCTTTCATTCCTGCGGATAAAGCAATGCTTTCGACATCTGCGATAACTGTTACGGAGTGTATATTTGGTGCAGAAGTTCCCGCACCGTGCAGATGTTTCTGCGGACGTGATACGGAGCTTGACGAACTTCATACAACTTTGCAGGAACACAGCAAGGTTTTCATAAAAGGCTTCGCAGGCATCGGCAAAAGTGAATTTGTCAAAGCATACGCAAAGAAATTCAAGAAAGAATACCGAAATATTCTGTATTTCAATTACCCCGGAAGTCTGAAAGAATCTATAACCGATATGGATTTTGCAGGGGATAACCTTTCCGATGATGAACACACCAGATTTACAAAGCATATCCGTTTTCTGAAAAGTCTGCGCCGAGATTCGCTCATAATAATTGATAACTTCAATAACGCAAATGACAGCTTTCTCAGCACGCTTATCAATTACGGCTGTAAGATGATTTTTACCACACGGAGCAATATCGACTGCGGATATATTTTCAGCCTTGACGTTATCAAAAATAGTGAAGATTTATATCAGCTTGTAAGCAAATACTATTCTTATGCCAAGGAAAACAAAGCCGTTATTAATGCGTTGATCGAAACTGTTCATCATCACACTCTGTCTGTCGAGATGACAGCAAAGCTCCTTGAAAAAGGTCTGCATACTCCCGAAGAAATTCTTGAACATCTCAGACAGAACAGTGCCGATCCCGATTCTACTGACAAGATAAAAATCAGCAAAGACGGCATAAATGCAAAGGAAACATACTATAATCATATCCGTTCGCTTTTCTCACTGTATCTGCTTGATGAGAGCTATCAGAACATCATGCGGAATATGATTTTCTTTGATGAAGTCCGTATCAGATATTTTGCAAAAATGCTTGAACTGGACGATACGAACGGAATAAACGAGCTGTGTGAACTCGGATTTATCGAAAACACTCACGCTGACCTCATTACACTACACCCAATGATAAGGGATATTGTCCTGCTTGATTTAAAACCAACATTTAAAAATTGCGATACGCTTATCACAAATCTGAAAACAAAACTTCAAATAATAGGTATTGAGCTGTCCGACTCTAAGACTATCATTTCAGCAGTCAGAAATGTAATGAAATATATCGGAAATACCGACAGCAATTCATATCTGAATTTTCTTGAAGCCGCATACATATTCCTTGATAATTATCACGAATACGACTTGATGGAGCGAATCATTTCCGAAACCGAAAATCTGCTTTCCAACAAAACACTTGGTACTGTCAATGATCGTGCATTGTTTCTGAATAACAAAGCAATGCTGCCTATGAACATAAATGAGAAACTTGCAAAATCTATCAGTATGTTGAATAAGGCTCTGTCCGTGTGCGATGAAAAATCAAATCCCGTGTTGTTTGCAAACATAAATATGAATCTCGGCTTGCTTTATATTGAAAACAGTGAAACCGAACGTGGCTTAGAGTTTATGG
>CALBHM010000234.1 GCA_937892835.1 uncultured Ruminococcus sp.
TTTTATAATATAATCCCACGCTTTGCTCTTTTTTATAATGCGAAAAGCTTTGATTTTTGCAAGAAGATCTTTGTCCGCACAGATCATTCCAAGCTCGAGAGTAAACAGCCACCTGACCATATCATAATTAATCACTTTATCGTTGTACTCCTTATGTATGATACTGCATGCTAAAAATGTCAACACCAGCATGGGAAGGCAACCGAATTTTTTATACAGACGATAGAGTAACGGCATTATTGCAATAATCAATATTGCAAGGCTCATATACCACCTTGTACCAATCAGAGTCGGTGTACCAAAAAGCTCGGAAACACCCATGAAATCAAAGAAAGCAAATAAAACGCAGTCCAATCCGAACTTTCCCTTATATACATTCAGCATAGAAGGTCTTATAATAGCCGACGATATAAGTCCGAGAATATAAATAAACCAAAACACTGTCATCAGCGAAAAATATCTTTTTGTCAGCTGCTTTTTATATCCGCCAAAATCATCAAATTTAATTTTTGATAAGCTTATAGCTATACCATAGCCTGATATAAATACAAATATTGCAACACAAATTTTAAAAAAAGATGCAATCTCAACTGTAAGAGCCTCTCCAAACGGAGAAAAAACTATGTCATAGCCTGCATATCTGTCCGCACTTGTAAAGCAATGATGAAAAAGCATCATAATAATTGCGATGCCTTTGACAACCGAAGTGTCTTTTTTTGAAAAAGTAATTTTATCGTCCATTTGTCGGCCTCCCCTTTTTATTCTCTATCATTCTGATGATGACTTTACTTATCAATCTGTTTGAATTTATTATATTATACACCATTTATTTCCAATAAGCAACATCTTTTCCAAGCTATTAACATATATGACCGGATTAAATCAAAGCACAAAAAATTCATTGGATTTGTAAAAGCTAAAAAGCCTCCGAATCAGCAAAAGACCTGTTGCCAATCTTTTAATGATATGCAACAGGCCTTTTGCTTAGGTAATATTAAATTATCTTCACCTTTTATTCCTTTTCCGGTACAAACATCATACCGAAGCTTATCGACAACAGGACGCAGCAAATCCAAATTGATTTGTCGCCCGCAATCTTTGTTACAAAGCCTCCGATTCCCGCACCGACGGCAAAAACCAGAATAACCGAGAAATACGTCAGTGCTTTTTTGAGCACCTCTTTATCGTGCGTATGATAATATACACACAGTGCCTCGGTACCGCTTCTCATGTTTCCGATACACATTGTGCTTGCGTAGGCATGACCTCTTACCTTGTGGAATGTCTGAACCTGCAATGCGCAAACATACGAAACAAGCGCATTCGCAAGATAATCGACTCTATGAGGAAGAAATCCGACGACAAACAACAAAATAATCTCAGAAAAAAGTATTATCTGCCTCCAGTGTATTTTTTCGTAATGCTTAAAGTGCATATGCACAACCTCGGCGGTGGCAATGCCGAGAATAAATGAAACAACAGGAATGAGATATTTAAAAATTCTGCTTGCATCGCCGTCAAACATTGCCGAACTCATCAAAACAATGTTGCCTGTCTGTGCATTGGCAAAAACTCCGCCACGAGAAATATAAGTATACGCATCCTGAAATCCGCCCGAAAGTATGATGAACAATGCCGTGCGAAAATGGTCAGACATCTGACCGTGGAAATGCTTATCATGGCTCCTCATCTATTACACAACCTTTGGTCTGATAATTAATCTTGACTTTCCAAAACAACTATATTATAATGCAATGGCACTCATACTAAAAATCTATATTTTATATATTAATTATATCAAATTAATATGGAGGCTCATTCATGTACATCAGCTATGACTATTACAGAATTTTCTATTATGTTGCGAAGTACGGCAACATCACTCAGGCGGTAAAGCTGCTGCTTAACAATCAGCCGAACCTCACACGTTCGATTAAAAATCTTGAAAGCGAGCTTGGCTGTCCGCTGTTTCTGAGAAGCCACAGCGGAATGAAACTGACGCCCGAGGGAGAGCGTCTGTACAGTCATATCCGAATTGCATTTGAACACATTGAAGCCGGTGAAGCAGAACTGACCGAAAGCCGAAACATGCAAACAGGAACGGTCTATGTTGCCGCCAGTGAGGTTGCGCTTCATTGCCTGCTCCTGCCTGTTCTGAAAAAATACCGTATGCTTTATCCGGGAATACATATCAAAATCAGTAACCATTCAACTCCGCAAGCCGTTGCGGTGCTGAGAGAGGGAACCGCCGATATCGCCGTTGTCACAACTCCGACTGTTCGTTCGGCATCTCTTTCCGAGACAACCATTAAACCCGTTAATGAGGTTGCCGTCTGCTCAAAGTCTTTTTCGTCGCTTATCGGCAGAAAAGTCTCGCTCTCCGAGCTTCTCGATTATCCGCTTATCTCTCTCGGCACAAACACAAAATCCTTTGAGTTCTATTCAAAGCTTTTTATAGCCCACGGCTTGCCGTTCCGACCTGATATCGAAGCCTTTACTGCAGACCAGATTTTGCCTATGGTCGAGGCGGGCCTCGGGATCGGCTTTGTGCCCGAGGAATTTCTGCGGGAGAAAAACAATGTCTCTGTAATCGACCTAAATGAAAAAATCCCCGAGCGAAGCATTGTGCTCATAAAAAGAAAAGACCAGTCACTCAGCATGGCCTCAAGGGAGCTTGAACGAATGATCTTCGAACAGAGAAATATATAAATGCAAATGGTTTTGGCACGTCAACAATTACAGTTATAATAAAATCACTGATTCAACTGCATCGAGCTAACATAAAATACTCCTAGGCTCTTTTATATAATTATAACAAACTTGAATTTCACTTCTATTCCGATGCAAACTTAATATTTATCGCTCAAAAACGGAGGGCTCAAACGAGTCCTCCGTTAGCTTATTTTTTTGAATCAATACCATATCCAACCGAAGAAAATGTATGTTTTGACCCACTGCCAAGCAGTAAGAGATACACTCACTTCACAAGTGTCCTTTACAATATTGCCAAATTGGTCTGTGACCTTGCATGTTATTGTTGTCGTGCCTTTTCCACGCTTGGTTGCCGTTACCGTTCCGGACTGATCAACCGTTGCAATCTCGTCATCTGCACTTGACCATTCAACTACATATTTTGTACCTGTCGTTGATTTCACCAAGGGCGTTATTTTCATGCTGTCCTTGTAATGTAAAGCTATATCTTCTACAGAAACACCTGTAACTTTTGTGTTGTTTTTCGCCCAGACGGCATAGAGATTCATATCTGCACTCGGTTTAATCTCTGTTCCGCACTTGTACTTTGGCAAAACTGCATTTTTATTATCAGACCAGCCTATACATGTATAGCCGCTCTTTGTCGGAGTAGGCAATTTAGCCTTTCCGTTTACAGGTACACGTTGCGAGGTGCTTGCACTTCCGTCATTCTTATCAAGTATAACGGTATAATTCTGCGAAGTTTGCTTTCCGGTTATTGTCACACAACCGTCAACTATAGTCAACGGAATATTTTTATAATCACTGTTAAAAACATCGTCGGCATCATATTTCACCCATACTTTTGCCTTGTATGTATCTGTGATTCCTGCCGCAACTTTAAAGGTAAGTGTTGCAAAAACGCCGTTGACTTTAACGTCCTTTAACGGGCTTATCATACTGATCGTCTGTGGGTTTTTGTACGGTGTCGGTGTTGTAATATAGGAGCCGAATTCCGAACTCAAATCAACTTTTGTCAATGTTAGTTTGTTGTCATAATTAACATTGATTTTAAGTGAGGCTAATCCCGGATTATTTTTCAGATTAATTTTAACCGTGACGGTTTCACCCGGCTTTGCCGATACTGTATCAACAACAAGTGACATTCCGTTTGCCGCAAACGATACAGCAACCAATGCACTTAAAGATATTACAACGGCTAATATAATAGAAAAGCTTCTTCTAATAACTTTTTTCAAGATAAACACCTCTTCCCTTAAGCGGTCTGCGCTATCTCGCCGATAAACACTCCAACGTTTTTCAGCAATTTGACATCGTCATCATTGATTACTCCGTCATGATTACAATCTGCTGCAGTCCATATTGCTTCACCTACGTCATCTTTTGTAAGCATTCCCGAAACTAAACAAGACATTATAACTGCATCAGCTCCGTCACATAAGCTGTCGCCGTTGACATCGCCGAATACAATTACAGAATACGTTTCAACAACAGCACCGTTGCGAATAACATTTATTGTTGTTCCTGTTCCAAAGCCTTTCTTAGCCGGAACAATCGAAGTCTCAACCTTTGAGCAATCAACAAAATTATTAATATCTTTTATATCCGTCTCCAGACCGTATATTAATTTTGTATTTCGATTGATGATTGTATTTGTATTTTCCCTTGGCATAATGGTATTTCCGAGAAGTACAGAACCGTTAATTACCCTTGTGTTAATATTTTCATAGTCCTCATTAAAGATGTCGTCATTATCAAAGCTTATCGTAATATCAGCAGAGTAATTGTCTGGAACTTCATCTTTAACGGTAAATGTCAGCGTTGCAAAAACGCCGTTAGCATTTACCTCACTTAAAGGGCTTATCATGCTGATTGTCTGCGGATTTTTATACGGCGTAGGTGCAGTTACATATGACCCGAAGGCACTGTTAAACTCAACATTTGTTAATGTCAAATATTCATCATATGCAACATTGAATTTAAGCGACGCAAGGCCGGGATTATTGCTCAGAATCACATCGACTTTAACGGTCTTTTCATCAACAACAGCCTGTCCGATCTGAACGGTAAACTGATTTTCGGCACTTGCACTTGTTTCAACATAACCGTTAACGATTTCAACCGGAACATTATTGTAATCCGCATCAAAAATATCATCCTCATCATAAGTAACGGTAATGTCTGCACGGTATTTCTCAGGCATATTGTTTGATACAGAGAATGTCAAAACCGCAAAATTTCCGTTTGTGCCGATTTCTTTTAACGGGCTTATCATGCTGATTGTCTGCGGATTTTTATACGGCGTCGGTGCAGTTACATACGAACCGAATTCGCTGTTAAACTCAACATTTGTCAAAGTCAAATACTCATCGTATTTAACATCGAATTTCAAGGAAGCAATGCCGGGATTGTTAGCAATATTAATTTTGACCTGCACGCTGTCACCGGGATTCGCAACAACGGTATCAATTTTAATAATTAAATTGAAATGTTTGCTTCTTTCTGCAAGTGAATTAACGGAGCAATAACTTACGCAAAATATAAAGATCATAACCATTGAAATAAATCTTGCTGATTTATTGTGCATTATACTCACTCTCCCATTTCATAAGTGTACCTCCGAATTACTTTTCACGATACTTTACCCAAGTTTGGATGTCTGAATATTCTTCGCCAACTGGTAGCTTTTCTGATTCTTCTTTAATATCTTTATAAAAGTAATAGGTATATACAGGTTCTTGATAATACCAGCGGGTAGAATAAACCTTTTGAGCTTCTGTCCCATCTGGGAGCCACATGCTACTTGTTCCGCAAATTGGACACGAGTAATTTCCATACCAGTTATACATATAGCTTTTATTATCCTTATAGTGTGCCACAGAAAGAGAGCCTTGTAGTTTTATTGAATGTCTATCTCCAGAATCAGAATCACTGCCAAAAGCTTTTATTCCCGATTGTCCGGAATTATATCTATGATAATACTTATAGGATATTAATTCTGATGAAACATAAGATTCATTCCAAACTTTTCTTTCTCCATTTTCCGGATTTGAATAAACAGGTCCCATTGTGCTGCTCCAATCAGTTCTCTGCTTATTATAATTTGTCCATCCACTTATTGAAGATTCTTTTGATGTTGCATAATATCTATGATTATAAGTATATTTTGTTTGAACAATTTGTACATCTTCTGCTAAATCCAATAAAGGCGTCCAATCTTTTACTGGCTTAAGTGTCCACTTGGCATATAAGGTTAAATCATTGGGTAATACCAAAATTGTATTCTCATTAGCCACGCCTTCGTACTCAGCTGAAATAAACCATCCATCAAAATCATAATAATTCTTGGCAGGTATAGGTAGATCGCCAATATTATTTCTAAACTGTACCGTCTTGCTTGTAATTTCACCCACCCCACCATTATATTCGAATGTAACTTTAAATGTTTTCGGTGTCAAATGTGCATATAACACCTTATTTCCTGTGCTATTCTGTGGAATTTCTAACAAGCGAACGTCTCCGTTTGGGCTTGTAAACCAACCATCAAAGGTATAACCTGGTACGGATATATCTTTTAAAGTTAATCCTTTGGATGTATAATAATCAGGATTCGGATTGTTAATGCTCTGAGAAGCAAGATACTCATCACCGTTCGAAATGTTATAAGTAATTGCATAACGCTCCGGTACAAGCATAGGTATAACTTCCTGCTCAACCAATATCTTTTCGCATACAGAGCAGTGCGATCCTTCTGTTAATCCCGTGCTTGTTTCTGTCGGTGCAACCGCCGGGTCAATAATTACCGTATGTCCCTTTGCCGGAATCACAGTATTAACCAATGCAATTGAATTAGTACCGTTTTCATTGCTGAAATATCTTCCACACTTTGAGCAATGCCAATATGCAATATTTCCGTCTTCTTCACATGTTGCTTCTTTTCTTGCTGTTGCTGTAAGCTCATGGGAACAAATAACTCCGGGATAAACAAGAACGATATCCGGCCAACCGGCACAATGTCTGAACAAGGTTATTGCATCTTTGGTGTTTACGCTTCCGTCACCGTTACAATCAACTGCGCCGAGATCAACCTCAACCTCCCAGCCTGCGATATATTGGAAAAGCAACATAGCGTCTTTATTGTTTACTTTCTTATCTCCGTTGATATCGCCCGGAACACCGCTGCAAACTCTAACTGAACCATCGGCAACGCTGATATCTACGTTATCATACTCTGCGTTAAATACGTCGTCCGGGTCATAAGAGATATTTACGCTTGCATCATAATTATCCTCTGCTTCTTTTGAAACAGTAAACGTAAGTGTACAGAAATTTCCGCTGACACTTACATTTGCAAGAGGACTTATCATGCTGATTGTCTGTGGATTTTTATACGGCGTCGGTGCTGTTACATAAGTACCGAATTCGCTGTTAAATTCCACATTTGTTAAAGTCAGCACATCATCGTAATTTACATTGAATTTCAATGATGCAAGTCCCGGATTGTTTTTAAGGTCAATCTTAACCTTAACCGTTGAACCCGGCATTGCCGACACGTTTTCCACCTGAAGTGTAGGTTTTGTCAGTTCTTCTGCCAAAACGGTTACCACTCCGGCGCTCATGCAAAATATTGCTACCATAACAATAGCAATTACTCTTTCAAATGCATTTCTTGTGCTATTGCAACATCTTTTCACTGTCTTTTTCATAATTTTTCTCCTTTGGTTTAAAAATGGAATGCCCAGATTATTATGTTGAAAACCGTTTACTACAATTAACGCCTCCCTGTTCAACTAAGCAGTATCCCTACTGTAAATTTATTTTTCATTATTTTGCTTAATTATTCTCCTTACAGTTCTTTCTGTGTAATTATATTTTTTTGCCAGCTGAGAAATATTTGTGCCATCGTATTCCTCAATAATTGATTTATAAATATAATCTATCGAAAACATTCTGTTCGGAAAAGAAACTTGAGTTCCCCTGAACATATTGTAAATAACAATGGTGTTTTCAAATCCAATCTGCTCGGCAATACTTTTATATACATCATTTAAATCTTCATTTTTTACCGTTGCCATTATTAAATCATTCCCGTCACTCAAGTCTGATCTAAATTTCATTTTACCACCTCTGTAATGTCATAACAAATGACATTGTCATTATAAATGTCACCTCCATAAAATGTTTAAAATTGCAGGTCAACCCATTATAAAAGAAAAAGGCAACAACCAAACTTTCCAATAGAAAATGATTGCTGCCTTATATGTTTTTAAGGTTTTCCTACAAATTTATTATCTTTTCACCTCACATAAAAGATATTGAATATAGCATATGGCAATTATATTCAAATTAATAATATATATTTCTTTTATATTCTGATTCAAATCTCCGCTTTATTAAATACATTTAATCGTCCACGCCGACATCCCGTCGCCCATTCGTCGCCCGTCGAAGCTATTGATTTACATCAAATTTTAATTTTGCCATATTTTTCAGTTATAAAAAGCAAAAGAAAAACGCCTAGGATCATTGATAATCCTAGGCATTCTTGGCAGGGGCAGAAGGACTTGAACCCTCGGCACGTGGTTTTGGAGACCACTGCTCTACCAACTGAGCTATACCCCTATATTAAATTGGTGGGCCATCAGGGACTCGAACCCCGGACCGACCGGTTATGAGCCGGTTGCTCTAACCAACTGAGCTAATGGCCCTCGTTGTTTAACAACGCTCAAATATTTTACCAAATAAAAATAGAAAAGTCAATACAAATTTGAACTTTTTCTTATATTATTTTTTGACAGAAAAATCCAGCCCGCTCTTTGTGAACGGGCTGGGCTGTTTTTTACATTATGGCGCATTCGGCAATGCGCTTTACACATTCGCCGTCGCACGCACCCATGAATTTTTCTCTGAATGCAGGGATTCTGTCGGCACGGAAGTCATTATCCTGTATTGCCTTGATTATTTCATCGTTACTTATAACGATTTTACCGGGAACAAAGCTCTTATAATCAAAGTAAAAGCTTCTGTCGTGCTCATACTCTTCAAGGTCATACGCATAGAAAAGCATCGGCTTGTTGAGCAAGGCATACTCAAATATAAGAGACGAATAGTCGGCAATAAGAATATCGGCTGCGCAAAGTGCGGTTTCGATTTTCAGGCTCTTTGAGCCGTCAAAAATAAAGTCGCCGTACTTCTCTTTTTCCTCTCCGGTTAAGCCGAATTTTTTCGCCGTAAATGGGTGCAACTTCATAACGAGCGCATACTCATCGCCGAGAGCCGCTTTGAGTTTTTCATAATCAAGCGGATTCTCGTTATAAGCAACGGTCGGCGAATTTCCTCTGAATGTCGGTGCATAGAGAATAATTTTCCTGTCGCCGATCCGAGGGAAGATTTTCAGCAGTTCCTCACGCTGAGAAGATACAAAATTCTTATCGAAATAAACATCGGTTCTCGGTGTACCGTAAGCCATGATTCTGCGCTCGGAGCAACGGAAAGCCTCTGCATAGCACGGAATAACCGCCTCGGACGAGACAAAAACATGTGTATATGTATTATGCATCGGAAATCTGAGCATATCCTCACGGCTTCCGCCCCAAGCGAGGTCAAGAGTCGAATAACCCCACTTTTTAAATGCTCCGCAGGCATGCCAAAGCTGAATTACCTTTGTACCCTTTCGTGGCTGATGGGCATAGAGAGGATCAAAATTATCTGTCAAGAAAACACACTTGCACCGGGCATAGTACTTTTGAAAAGTTATGCCGAATAAAAATCTTTTCAACGGGTTTTTCGGCGAATGCATTATACGGCAGTCATAACCTCTCTCTTTGAGGAAATCGAAAATTCCAATCATATTGTCCGGAAGGTTATCGTAATTCTGATTGTATGCAAAAAGTATCAGCTTTTCATTTATCGGCTTTTTTGAAAAGAAATTAAATGCCATTGGCCAAAGCCAGAAAAAAAGGATTTTTCTTCTGAGCAAAACAATTTTTTTCTTTAATTCGTTCATAGAATGCACCTTTCGGTTTGTAATATTAACCGTTGAGAAGACAAAGAGACTGTCACTCGGACAGTCTCTGAATCATCATCTTACCATTAAACGGCACGTGTAACCTTACCTGAACGCAAGCAACGTGTGCAAGCATATACCTTGCGCGGAGAACCGTTAACGATTGCCTTAACACGCTTAACGTTCGGCTTCCATGTTCTGTTTGAACGTCTGTGTGAGTGGGAAACCTTGATACCGAAAGCAACATCTTTACCGCAGAATTCGCATTTTGCCATTTGTCGGCACCTCCTTTAATTACGAATACTAAACAACATTTCATATACTAACAGATTTATGCGAAAAAATCAAGACCTTTTTGAAATAAATTTTCACAAACAGGTAAAAAAACGCAAAATCCGCCTTTATACTATAAATTTCTTCATCAAATCGGGGCCGAAATCAATATAATTGCCTGTTGCTTTGGCTGATTCCTCGTTAATTGACTCAACGCCGCTTTTCTTCTCCTTCGATTTATGATAAATCATGTACGGAACAGGGTCGCTTGCATGAGTTTTGGTAACAATCGGCGTCGGGTGGTCGGGAAGAATCATAATCTTGTAGTCCTCGCCGATCTCCTCAAGACCCTTGATAATGATCGGAAGAACACGTGAATCAATCATCTCGATTGACTTGACCTTGTTCTCCGGCTCGCCTCTGTGTCCGCACTCGTCGGGCGCTTCCATATGAATGTAAACATAGTCCGCACCGCCGTCCAATGCGTCGATGCACGCCTTTGCCTTGCCCTCAAAGTTGGTGTCGATC
>CALBHM010000235.1 GCA_937892835.1 uncultured Ruminococcus sp.
TGCGAGTGCGACAGACAGTGCATCCTATTTTAAATATAAGGATTACAGCAATAAGTGGTCACAGGACTGGATGACAACAACCATGAACGCAAGTGCAACAGTAAGTGCAAGCACAACCGTTAACAAAAAGACTGCCAGCTTCTTCTACTATTATGCTAAAGATGATGTAACCACTATCATTGATACAGGAGCTGTCGGCGGAATATATATTGATACAAGCCGATACACAAATCTCAACCAAATTCCCAACCTTGGCGTCGGAATGCAGATGACCGATAATCAGGAAACCTCAACATCGGATAACGGTGCTTGGATGATCGGTGACTATAGCGGAAGAAAATCATATTCTTATGCATACAGACAGAACGACGGTAATAAAATGCGTGAAGAGTGGACAAATGTCAACTACTATATCGCAGGTATGGGACACCCGGACAACAGGAACAAGACCTATGACAGACAGGAATTAAAGTATGCAGGTAACTGGAACCGTGAGCTTTTTACCGGCGAAACACAGACATATCAGATAAAAACAGGACAGATGAATAACCAGAACAGCGACTGGGCAACATCAATGGTTATTCTGAAGCTCAAGGCAACTCAGCTTAACAAAGCCGACCTTCGTGCAGCTGTTCGCACAGCTCAGATGAACTTTGCAAATTTCGGTATTTATAATAACAGCTTTAGCAGCAGATATTATCAGAATACAGGCGATTATGCAAACTTTGTCAGCAACTACAAAACAGCCTGTGCGGTTCTCGATAAGGTAGACGGTTACAGCGGTTACACAACACAGACCGCTATCAACAATCTTAAGAATGCGCTTCTCGCAAATATCGCCGCTCTTGTTAAGGAGGGCAATACGGTTCTTAAGAGAAGCTGCTCGGCTAACGAATACAACCTCGGCCTTGAAAAGCTCAGCAACGGTCAGTACAAGATTGTCGAGATTGACGGCGGACAGCAGTATTCAATGACATACGACGCCCGTGATAACGTATATTTCACACCCGATACATATGAGGGCTATACCTTCGCAGGTAAGTATGAGCTTACAAATGCGACAATAGCTCCGTCGGATTATTACGGCAAAACACTCGCTTCGCTGCCGACATTCTTCTCCGCAAGCAACTTGAACAGCAATTCAATGAGTGTTTCCGGCTCGACGGCAACCATTGGAACAACAACAATTAAGACAACAACCGTTCCTAAGTTTGACGGCAACAACACAACCTACGAGTGGGTCGCCGCAGTCAACGACACCTCGCTGACGATGGTCAACTTCTATTTCGTTAACCAAAAGGTAGTCACATTTGATGTAAACTATGACTCCAACAAGCCGAACCTTATGGGCGCATATTTAATGGCCTCAAACGGCGGCTTCAGCGCAATAACCTCGTCAACGACAAACGGAGTTACAACAACCTACAACAGAACAACAGGAGAAATAACTCTCAACGGTGAAATGTCAACGGTTCAGGATACAACGATATTTACTTCGCTTCTTCCCGATAATTTTGCCGCAGGAGACTATTCGCTTAAGCTTACCTATCTCGGCGGTTCGGTTACGGGCGCAGGCGGCGACTTCAGTGTTACAAGTCCCGGAGAAAATAATTCCTATCTCGCTATGTGTGCCGACCTTGTTAAGGCGGACGGAAACAATATTGATTCAAGATGCGGTGTAGAAACCTACGGTGCAAGCGTATCAAGCACCAAACCTATTACCGTCAGTGCGGCTCAGGCGAGTCAGGCATATGCAATTAAGTATCATGCTATTCCGTGCGCAACCGGCGGAACAATAACAAAGATTACATTTAATTCATACAAGATCAAGCTTGAATATGTAAATTCATCGAGCGGAACAACAGGCTTCGTACCGAATTCGCTTATTCAGTTCTACGGCCATCAGCTCGGCACAATGCCTGTGCCTGTTCGTGAAAATTACCGCTTCCTCGGCTGGTTCACAGCTCCCGACGGCGGCGACCGTGTAACGGCTTCATCTGTAATGGGCAGCAGCGATCAGACCGTTTACGCTCACTGGGCAGTAACCGAAAAGGTTCTCCTTCTCGATAATGAATTCAACTTTGATGAATTCGCCGCAAAGGCAAGCACGGCGGCGTCGACGCTTGATAATTTTGCCAAGTCAAGAGTAACACGCACCGAAGGAACACTGAACGGCGGTTCTGCACTTAGCAGTGATGCATTCTATACATACTCGGTTGCAAATGATGATGTTGGCGATACCTCGCTCAACATCAAGTACGACCGCTCTACAAACAGCGGCAGCTCAACCGGTTCTGCGTTTGATATATTCAAATCAAGCACGTTTACGGCCTCGACAAAGGGAGATTATACACTCACCTACGAATACAGAATTAACGATTACTATTCAAAGGCTCAGGCGGAACAGAATAACTCCGATTGTGATTCTGTAGTTCTCGGCTTTGCCACAGCTTCGGACTATTGGGGCGGCTACGGACAGGGTCAGTCCTATACCGAGAACAAAAAGACATCTGACGGATACGAAAAGGCTGAATTGAAGCGTGAGTTCAATGAAGGAGATCAGTTCTATTTCAATTTGCTGTTCTACTTCTATCGTGATACTCTTATCACCAATGAATTCCGTGCCGACCTCGACATCAAGAACATTGTTATCAAAGACCCGAACGGTAATATCGTCCTTTCGTCAAACAGTATGAGCACAACTAACGGCACATCGTCTTTCGACTCCGATGCAAGAACAATCACTCTCAAGCCGACCGGCACAGACTGCTATACAAGTACCTACAACACCTTGTCAGGCTACCGTTCAACGCTTGAAGCCGGCAAGAAGTATACTCTTTTGATGGACTATCAGGCAACGACGGCTATGAAGATAACTCCGTTTATCTTCTTCTACCCGAACGCAACCTCAACGAGCTATACTTCGGCGGCAAATGCATATATCCAAGTTCCGGCAGGCTCAGGTACGGTTGCAATGCAGTTCACTGTTCCGGCGAATAACTATTATCAGATAAGATTCAGTGAAAACAGCGTTGACAATTCGACCGTGCCCGGCACATTGACCTTGGGTAATATCTCGCTCCAAAGAACAGAGATATTCTCCGACGGAGCATATGTAACCGATTCGAGCACCTACCTCGGCTGGGTCAGCAAGGTAACAGGCTCGGCAAGCGCAACGGCGGTTTATGTCAATGACCTTACTTCAAGAAATGAGAAACTTACATCTCATTATCAGGATATTGACTACGGCGCAAAGTACGACGAGCTTCATGTGCCGACCCGTGAAGGCTTTACCTTCCTCGGCTGGTACGATGCAGCAGGCACGCAGTATGCCGATGCAAACGGCAACGCAGTCGGCAACCATGTTTGCACAACAGACGGACTTAAGCTCTATTCACGCTGGACGCCCAAGACCTTTAACCTCAAATACAATGCATTCAGACCGAACGACAGCGCAGGAAAGGTAACCGACGGCACAGTCGGCAATCTTCCGACACCGAATCCGCAGACTCTCAAGTTTGGCGTGGCTTCTTCAGTCAGCTCGACCGCACCGACCCTCACGGGTTACACGTTCAGCGGCTGGTCAAAGACCTCGGGCGGAACAAAGGCGTACGATAAGGGTCAGGCACTCTCGGCTTCAACCGTAAGTCAGATGTATAAGGACTGTGGCGGCGAAACATACAATATTTATACCGTATGGACACCGCACAAGTTCTATGTCAAGTTCAACGGCAACGGCAATACGAATACAACCGTAGATATGGCGAAACAGCAGTTCACATATGACGTTTATCAGAAGCTTTCGGCGAACAAATATGTCAACAGCAGAACGCTGACGTATAACAAGAACGACTCGGTGGCATCACCTGCAACTATCGACAGAAATTCCGATACCGAGAATCTCACGTTCAGTGGCTGGACAGCTACGGCTGAGGGCGTTGCAACGACCAAACCATCAGTTGATTACACCGACGGTCAGAATATTAAGAATCCGAACGGCTATTCAACCGACGGCGGCACAACAAACCTCTATGCGAAGTGGCAGGGCGTAGCTGTAACGCTTCCGACACCGATAAGACCGGGCTATGATTTCGCCGGCTGGTATGATGCGGCAACAGGCGGAAATAAGATCGGAGATGCAGGCGCAAGCTACACCATCACCGCTGATAAGACGATTTACGCTCATTGGACAGCAAAGACTTACATAATAACGTACAAGTACAATAACGGTGCAGCCGACACAACGGCACGCTACACACCCGAGGAAGAAGTGACGTTCCCAAGTCCGACTAAGGCAGGCTATACGTTTGCCGGCTGGAAGGTAACGGTTGAAGGCGGTAACTGGAAGACAACCGATCCTCTGTACAAGGGAAAGACCTCGGTCGGCAAGTACGGTGATGTAACTCTTACAGCTCAGTGGACGGCGAACACCAACACAGCATACAAGGTAAACGTATATGTCATGAACACAGTGGGAGCATAT
>CALBHM010000236.1 GCA_937892835.1 uncultured Ruminococcus sp.
ACTGTCATTCACTACCGTGTCGACACTTCGCTACCCTACAGGGGAGCCAAGATAGTTTTCTTCTGACCTTTGGGTCGATGTGGGCATCGACCCCTACGAAATGTGCCTTTATTCTAATAAGCGCAAGGCACGATGCCGTTACAAAAAGGACAGAAACGAAAGCCGGTTATTATGCTCTTGCTTCTGTCCTTATTAAGGCAATACTTCACAACTGCGGTGTGCGAATTGCGTAGCAAAATTTTTCGTCAGGTTGTGCGAAAATTTTGTAGGCTTGCTAACGCAAGTCAAAAAATTATTGTGCAATATGGCGGAAAATATTCAAGCAAGGCGTGCGCCGCAATTGTGGGGTATTGCCTTTAATTTACTTAGTAAGAAAATACCAAACAATGTCAATAACTCTGAAATCCTTAAGAACCTTTACGAGGAACTTAACGATTGTATCGGCAAGGAGAGTTGTTGCTCCGCCGAGGTCAACAAAATGATTTGTCTGAGCCTCGGGTGCGCCGTCATATTCAAGGGTAAACGGCTGAGTATATATAACTCCGCCCTCGCCTACGATTTCGGCTCTGACATATGAGCCGATCTCATCCGAATAATCGTCAAGGTCAATCGTGTTGCCGGTTGCAATTACCTTGCCGTCGGCAATCCAATGAACCATGTATGCATCCTTGGTGCTTATAGTGATAGTGTCCTCAACATCATCGACGGAAACGGCCTTTACTTTCGGCGTAACTGCATCCTGATCGAATGCGAAAATCGTGCGCTGCTTGCCTGCGTTTTCTTCTTCAACGATCTTGCTGTAGGTTTCGGCAAAGCTTTCGGCCAGTTCAAGACCTACACCTGCCGTCTTAAGCTCCTCGGCCCATGACTGAAGCTCAACCTTGCTGCCCATATAGTAGCTTGCGGCGAAGAATGCACCGTCCTTCATTGCTGTTTTAAGCTCGGGAATTGTCTTTTCGGGCATACACATGAGGGTATAACCCGAGTTGATGATGCCTTCATTGTGAGAATCAGATGTTGCGAGGCCGAAAACATTTCTGCCCGTGGGAACAACCTTTTGAAGCAGGAGATCCCAAAGCTTTCTGTCGTAACGGGTTCTGTAGTCACCCTTGCTGTTCACGTCGATACCGAGACATGCCGGATATTTTTCGAGAATATTTGCGAACTTGTCAACTACGTACTTAAACTTAACATTATCCGTGTTGTAAGCCTCGTCATAGTTGGCAACGTTTCTTGCACCGCTGTACTCGCCCGGGTGATTGATTACACAAAGTCCGCCGAGCTTATCGACATTTTTAATCGGGGTTTCGTAGTCGCTTGTACCGCCGATTGTATCGTTGCCGTAATTAACAAACCACGAGCAAACATGAGCGTTATTGAATGAGGTCGGGTTCTGCTCATTGCCGAAAGGCACTCTGAGCATCGAATTTTCAGCGTTGCCGTTCTCGTCATACTCTGTATAATAATTGCCGTCGTATGTATATTTCTTGCCGTCCGAGGTCTCGCCCTTTGACGAGAGAACCTCAATGGGAAGATTGCCCTTTCTGACGCTCATTGCGATTTTAACCGCCTTGTTTGTTGAAGGGTCGTCCCAGCCGTAGTCGGTTGTGCCGTGGTCGGTAACTGCAAGAATATCAAAATTGTGGTCATAGTGCTTTTCGACAGTCTCCTTCTTTGTCGATGCTCCGTCCGTACCCGTTGTATGACTGTGAAGATCGGTCTTGTACTGCTTATATGTGCTCCAATCAACATTGGCATAGGTGCTGTTGATTTTGTAATCAACGTCCTTGTCAACCGCAAAGGAGCAAAGAGCCGTACACGAAGTGACGATTGCGGCAGACATAAAAATCGAAATAGCCTTTTTAAAATTTTTGTTCATGGTTATCCTCCGTTATTTTTTGATAATCTCATTGATTACTGCTTTTATATCAACATCGGTATTCTGCGTGTCGGAATTTTCCAGCGTCAGCGGAACAATGATTTTGTTGACCTGATCGTTATAAAGGAACTGTGGGAAAGCGTCGCTTTCATTCACCGTCGGCTGACTGCCATGTTGAGCGAGCCACCATGTGAAATCATAATAGCCCGACGTGTACCAGGTGTGCATCATATCCTTAATGAACCATGTATATTCGGGATACATACAGGTTGACGCATCAATAGCATTATCGCAGGAAATGTGGTTGTGGCCGTCGGCGACGCTCTGAGTATAGCTCTCGGGGAGCTTCGTTCCGAAATCGGCACAGGTAGCACCGAGAGAGGTTCTCGCCGTGTCTATAAGGAAGTCGCTCTGATATCCGTCGTCCGTCAGCACGGGAACCGCCGCCTTGCCGTAATTTGAAATAATCGCAAGCTTCATTCCGCGAGCCGTGGCTTCATCAAGAATTTCCTTTGTGCTGTCCATAACGCCGTAGTGATAAGCGTCAAGCTTTTTGATAAGAGCCGCATTTTCGGTCTCATCGAGCATATAATCCTTTGCCTGCTCGTAATATTCATTTGGAACAAACGTCCAGATACCTGTCAGATTTCCGAAAAGGTCTCTCAGGCAATCCTCATAAAGCACTTCCTTACCCTTTGTAAACACCGTATCAAGCTCGCCGCAAACGGGAGAAAGAAGAAATCCCGAAAGTCCATAAAAAAGACTGCGATAAAAAACGGTCATGGGGTCGCTGCCCTCAATGAAGTTGCCGATATAATTCATCACGGACCTTGTTTTTATATTAAGGTCGCCCGTGAAAAGTCCGCCTACAAGGTTTATTCCGTTGAAAGCCGAGGACTGCATTATCACGGTGTCAACGCTGCCGTAACCGTACTGCTTAAGATAGGTCATAACAACCGCACCGCCCATGCTCTCACCTTTAAGAACTACCTTATCATGGTGAGTAAGCTCCTTGGTCTTTTCGATATAATCATTAAGCTCAGCCGCAATATCAAAAACGTCCTCACGCCAATCATAATTGAAGCGATTGTCACAGCGATAGCCGTGCTCCGCTGTCGGGTCAACCCTGAATTTAACATCTACCGTTTCATTGAGAGGATCGCCGTTGTCATCACAGGCAACGTCCTTCATCGTATCGTTGAGAATCTTGCTCAATGACCTTGCGAAGCTCTCGTAATCGCCCGTTATCCTGAGCATAACCGTCGGAGCGATAAGCTTTGCCACTGCGGATACTATCGCCGAGGTCTCGGGCATAAAGACATTATACTCTTCATCCGTTCCGGGATTTGCAGCCAAATCGGTCATTGCGAAACCGGTGACATAAACAATCGGCGTATACGAACAGCCGCATTTGTCTGTTGCATAAGAAGAAAAGGATGCGGCACCGGCCGAAAAAGTCAGCAAAACCGCAAGAAATACAGAAACAACTTTTTTCATGCAAGCCCTCCCCTGTTTTCAATTTCTTTTTGTATTATATCATAAGTTTTTATCAATATCAATTCTTATTTTATTGAATTTGTCATAATCATTTATACGGAGTGATGCCAATGACAAACGCAAAAAAACTTTTCACAAATACTCTTCTGCTGACTGCTGCGGCATTTCTGATGAAAACGGTCGCCGTCAGCTTTAACGTTTATCTGACAAACAAAATAGGTGCTGACGGGATCGGACTTTTTCAGCTCATAGCCGCAGTTTACGGCATGGCAATAACATTTTCCGTTGCGGGAATTCGCCTTGCCGCCATGAGAATTGTCGCCGATAATATTGCACTCGGAAAATACAATGACCGTCAGATCATGCGCCGCTGTCTTGTTTATTCCTTTGTCTGCGGCACGGTTATTGCCGCCCTTTTGGCAGTTTTTTCGGGATTTATCGGTTCAAAATGGATAGGAGATGTGCGAAGTATTCCATCGCTTAAGGTGCTCAGTCTGAGTCTGCCTTTCGTTGCAATGTCGGCTGCTCTCAACGGCTATTTCACATCGGTTAAAAAAATTGTACGTTACACCGTTGTTCAGCTCGCCGAGCAGGTTTTCAAAATTATCATCACCGTTTTCATGCTGAAATCTGTTTTAACCCACGGACTTGAGGCTTCATGCACGGCAATAGTTTTCGGAATTTCCTCGGCAGAGCTGTTTTCGCTTATTTGTTCATATACGCTCTACCGTTTTTCCGTCTGCAAGCCGAAAGAAACGGAAAACGGACGTGAAATCTGGAAAAGGATATTCAAAATTGCGATTCCGGACACAGTCGGCTCGGAGATGCGCTCAATACTCATGACGGTTGAGCACCTGCTTATCCCCGTCGGTTTTCGTAAATCGGGCAGCGATCCGCAGGCGGCACTCGCAACCTACGGCGTTATTCACGGAATGTCGCTTCCGCTTGTTCTCTATCCCTCTGCCCTGCTCTCGTCACTCTCGGGACTGCTTGTGCCGGAGATTTCTGCGTTACACATCTCGGGCAACAAACCGAGAATAAACTATATGATAGCCAGGGTTCTCCACCTGACTCTGATTTTTTCAATCGGCACGGCAGGAATAATGTATTTTAACGCAAAAAGGCTGTCCCTTGCCGTTTATGGCAATGACAGCGCTTTCTTCTATATTCAAATTCTTTCGCCTCTGATTCCTGTTATGTACTGTGACATGTCCGTTGACGGAATGTTGAAAGGGCTGGACCAGCAGGTCAGCTATATGCGATACAATATTATAGACGCATCCATCTGTGTTATACTTGTTTATCTGCTTGTTCCGATTCTTTCGGTAAAGGGTTACGTCATTGTTGTTTTCGTCAGTGAGATAATCAATTTTATACTCAGTTTCAGGCGACTGACAAAAGTCAGTGATGTTAACATCTCTTTTTTTAAAGATATTTTTATTCCGATTTTTTGCGTTATCGGTGCAAATCTTTTAAAGAATTTTATTTTCTACTCTTTCAATATAGCGAACTTCAAACTTGCCGCTTCCTTAGAAATCATTGCAGCTGTCGTTCTTTATACGGGAATGATAGTATTGTTTCATTCTATAGATAAGGAAGAACTATACTGGCTCAAATCACTTGTAAAATAATTACGAAGCCTTGAGTCTTAATCTGAGCTTATCGGCAATCATTGCGATAAATTCGGAGTTTGTCGGTTTTCCTCTTGATGACTGAATCGTATAGCCGAAATATGAGCTGAGCACGTCCACGTCGCCTCTGTCCCATGCGACCTCAATAGCATGGCGAATCGCACGTTCAACTCTTGAAGATGTCGTTTTAAAGGTCTTTGCAACCGTCGGATAGAGAAGCTTTGTTACCGAGCCCATCATCTCGGTGTTATTGATTGAAAGAATAATTGCTTCTCTCAAATACTGGTAGCCTTTAATGTGCGCCGGAACGCCGATTTGATGCATTATCTCCGAAACGACAACCTCCAAATCGTTTTCGTTTCTTTCATGCGAACCGGTGTTTTTCCAGCCTGCAAGCTGCGTAATGCGCTGAGCTATTATATTTGCCTCAACAGGCTTGAGAAAGTAATAATCGGCACCGTTGTTAAGAATTTCACTTTCAAATCGCATATTATCAACGCTTGAAAGAACAATAATTATCGGCTTTCTTCCGTCCTTTGATTCCCTTATCTGCTTGATCACACCGAGGGCATCGATATGAAGCATAAAAGCATCCATAATTACAACATCAGGTTTTTCAAACTTCATCTTGGTCAGAACCTGTGCACCGTCCTTATCCGCAAGCACAACATTGTAGCCGTAAGACGAGAACTCTCTGACACAGTTCTGACCAAACTCGTTGTTTTCCGCAATTAGTATTTTGACCTTATTTTCCATAAAAATTACCTCCTTGAATTTTTCCACCGATATATTACCATTTTATGGTATTTATGTCAATAGAAATTTGCCATTTTTTACCAAAAAATTTTCAAGGCACGCTTACCGTTGTGAAAAAACGATAAAAATGTTGTTGAAGAATGGAAAACCGAAAGTAAAAACCGTTCTCCTGTGCGTTTTAACACGAAAGAGAGCGGTTTTTGTACAGCTGTTTTTTTGTTTAGTATTTGTTTTACGTCCGAAAAAATCGTGGTTTGATGTTATTTGAAGTATCTTACGGCAGATTTAAAGAGTTGCATATCATAGTTGCCGGGAACATTCTTGTAAAGACCCGAGCCGATACGCTCCGAATGACCCATTTTTCCGAGCACCCTGCCGTCGGGTGAAAGAATACCTTCAATCGCAGCTACGGAACCATTCGGATTGTAAAGGATGTCGTTCGTTGCGTCGCCTTCGGCGTCAACATACTGAGTTGCAACCTGTCCGTTGGCAATGAGCTGCGCAAGCATTTCAGGCTCGGCAATGAATCGGCCCTCGCCGTGAGAAATCGGAACGTTATAAAGCTCGCCTACCTGAGTTCCGGAAAGCCACGGAGAATTTGCAGAAGCTACACGGGTGGTAACTATGCGTGACTGATGACGTCCGATAGAATTAAATGTCAGCGTCGGACAATGAGCGTCGGTATCCATAATCTTACCGAACGGCACAAGGCCGAGCTTAATAAGAGCCTGGAAGCCGTTACAAATTCCTATCATAAGTCCGTCACGTTTTTCGAGAAGCTCAGTTACCTGCTCCTTAACGGCCGCATTGCGGAAAAATGCCGTAATAAATTTGCCCGAACCGTCCGGCTCGTCGCCGCCGGAGAAGCCGCCGGGGATAAAAATCATCTGAGAATTTGCAACTTCATTTGCAAAGGAATCAACACTTCTTGCAATGCCGTCGGAGGAAAGGTTGTTAATTACAAATATTTCCGCATCTGCACCTGCATCCGTAACAGCCTTAGCCGAATCGTACTCGCAGTTTGTGCCCGGGAAAACAGGGATAAGCACACGGGGTTTCGCCGTTTTGATTGCCGGAGCGTGGTATTTTTTCTCTGTAAATATAATATTCTCAAGCTTATCCTTTTCCCCGTCAAGATCGCAGGAATATACGGATTCAAGCTTCTCTTCGTATTCTCTTTGAAGCTTGGCGATACAAAGCTCCTCATCCTTATATGTTATTCTGCCGTCGTCAAGAATCGTTCCTATGAGCCTTGCCTCGGGAATATCCTCTGTAACCTCAAGTAGGAACGACGCATAATCGAGGCCGAATATTTCATCAAGGGTAAGCTCGCTGTTATAATTGAAGCCCAATCCGTTTCCGATTGCCATTTTGAATATCGCTTCGGCGATACCGCCCATGCCCGGAGTGTAGCAAGCTACCGCTCTGCCCGAACGAAGAAGCTTAGTCACCTTATCAAAAAGAGCAAGCATTGAATCGGTTTTCGGCAAATTGTTTTCGTCGTATTCCGGGCTGAGTTCAACTACTCTATGTCCGCTCTGCTTAAACTCGGGGGAAACAATGTTGGAGACCTTATCCGTTGAAACGGCGAATGAAACGAGAGTCGGCGGAACATCGAGCTTTTCAAAAGTGCCGCTCATGGAGTCCTTGCCTCCGATTGCGCCTATTCCAAACTCCTTCTGAGCACGGAAGGCTCCGAGCAAAGCGGCCAAAGGCTTGCCCCATCTTTCGGAATCCTTACCCGGTCTTTCAAAATATTCCTGGAAGGTCAGATAAACGTCCTTGAAATCGGTGCCTGTTGCAATAAGCTTGCAAACGGATTCAACGACCGCAAGATATGCACCGTGGAACGGACTTTTTTCTGTAATGAACGGATTATAACCGAACGCCATAAGCGAACAATTATCCGTATGGCCTTTTTCGACGGAAATCTTCTGAACCATTGCCTGAATCGGAGTCTGCTGATATTTTCCGCCGAACGGCATAAGAACAGTTCCTGCACCGATAGTTGAATCAAAACGCTCGGAAAGACCTCTTTTTGAACAAAGGTTGAGGTCGGTAACTGTCTTTTGATAGTTTTCGGCAAAATCACCGGAGATTTCCTTCTTATATATTTCTGCCTTGGCAGGAGCGATGTCAATGTGCTTTTCCGCACCGTTAGAGTTAAGAAATTCACGGCTAATATCTACGATCTTCTTGCCGTTCCATGTCATCGTAAGTCTCGGGTCAGCCTTGACCGTTGCAACAACGGTGGCTTCAAGGTTTTCCCCGTCGGCAAGAGCGATGAACTTTTCAACGTCCTCTTTTGCGACAACAACCGCCATGCGCTCCTGAGATTCGCTGATTGCAAGCTCGGTTCCGTCAAGTCCGTCATACTTCTTCGGTACGGCGTTGAGGTCAATATCCAGTCCGTCGGCAAGCTCGCCTATTGCGACCGACACGCCGCCTGCGCCGAAATCGTTGCAGCGTTTAATCATGCGGCTTACTTCGCCGTTTCTGAACAAGCGCTGAAGCTTACGTTCCTCGGGAGCATTACCCTTTTGCACCTCTGCGCCGCAGGTTTCAAGAGACTGAAGCGTATGCGACTTAGATGAGCCTGTTGCTCCGCCGCAGCCGTCACGGCCTGTTCTGCCTCCGAGAAGAATTACGATATCGCCCGGGTCGGGACATTCACGTCTTACATTCTTTTCGGGAGTAGCGGCAATAACCGCGCCTATTTCCATACGCTTAGCGGCATAGCCGTCATGATAAATCTCATCGACAATACCTGTTGCAAGACCTATCTGATTTCCGTAGGAGGAATATCCTGCAGCCGCCGTGGTAACGATTTTACGCTGCGGAAGCTTACCCTCAAGCGTCTCGCTGACCGACTTGAGCGGATTGCCTGCACCTGTTACACGCATTGCGCCGTAAACATATGATCTGCCCGAGAGAGGGTCTCTGATTGCTCCGCCGATGCAGGTTGCCGCACCGCCGAAAGGCTCAATCTCCGTCGGATGATTGTGAGTTTCATTTTTAAAGAGCAGCAGCCACGGCTCTGTCTTTCCGTCAACCTCAACATCCATTTTTACGGTACATGCGTTGATTTCTTCGGATTCGTCAAGCTTATCCAGCTTTCCGACGCTTCTGAGATACTTGACTGCAAGCGTCGCTATATCCATAAGATTTACAGGCTTTGTTCTGCCAAGCTGCTTTCTTGTTTCTATATAGTCGTCATAGGTTTCCTGAATGAGCCTGTCCTCAAACTTAACGCTGTCGATAGTCGTCAGGAAGGTTGTGTGGCGGCAATGATCCGACCAATATGTATCAATCATTCGAATTTCTGTAATTGTCGGGTCACGCTTTTCGGAGATAAAATACTGCTGACAGAATGCGATATCATCCTCATCCATTGCAAGACCGTATCTGCGGACAAAATCGGCAAGCTCGGCTTCGCTGTAATTGCAAAATCCGTCAAGAGTTTCAACCTCGGTAGGGATATTGTAATCCGTTTTAAGCGTAGTCGGCTTTTCAAGCGAAGCTTCACGGGCTTCAACCGGATTGATAACGTACTTCTTTACTGTATTGATATCCTCCGCGCTCAGGTTGCCGAAGAGAAGATAACCTTTGCCGTGCGAACGGCCGGTCGCTCCCCTTTGGAAATTATCTGTATACACTGCGCCGCCGAATCGGCACGCTGGTCGAACTGGCCGGGAAGATACTCGACAGCAAAGACAGCCGCCTCGCTCTGCGGAAGCTCATCGGAAAGGATATCGGTCTGAGGCTCGGAGAAAACGGTTTTCTTTGCATAGTCAAACAGCTCTGCATCAAGATTCTCAACATCATAGCGATTGAGAATTCTGACGTCGGTAAGGTTTTCGAGCTGCATAAACGATTTCAAATCGCCGAGAAGCGTTCTCGCCTCGTTGGCAAACTCGGATTTTTTTTCAACGTAAACACGATAAACCATTATTTGACCTCCTTGGCCTTTAAGGCTCTCTGTCCGATATCACGGCGCATATATGAATTTTCAAACTTTATTTTTGAAGCATTTTCGTAGGCCTTGTCAAGAGCATCCTTCAGAGTATCGGCAACCGCAACAGAATTAAGAACCCTTCCGCCGTCGGTCACGAGCCTGCCGTTCTCCTGCTTTGCTCCTGCAATTATAACGCTGTCGGCAATTTCCTCTGGAATCGTTATCGGATAGCCTTTCTTGTAGGACTTCGGATATCCGCCGGACGCCATAACAACGCACGCACAGCTTTTATCGGAGAATTTTACCTCCGTTTCCGAAAGCTTTCCGTTTGTAACAGCCTGCATAACGGTCAGCAAATCGCTTTCAAGAAGCGGCAGAACAACCTGCGTTTCGGGGTCACCGAAGCGACAGTTATATTCGATAACCTTTGGACCGTCGGGAGTGAGCATAAGTCCGAAATAGAGACAGCCCTTGAAGGTTCTGCCCTCGGCATTCATTGCCTTGATCGTCGGCAGAAAAATTGTTCTCATGCACTCGTCGGCAATCTCTTTTGTATAGTAAGGATTGGGAGCAATCGTGCCCATTCCGCCGGTATTTAGACCTGTATCGCCCTCGCCCGCACGCTTATGATCCATCGAAGAAATCATCGGAACAATCGTTTCGCCGTCGGTAAAGCTGAGAACCGAGACCTCGGGGCCTGTAAGGAATTCTTCAACAACAATGCGGCTGCCGCTTGCACCGAACACCTTATCCTTCATCATAGAATCAACCGCACCGAGAGCCTCGTCGAGATTCTCGGCAATTATAACGCCCTTGCCGAGTGCAAGTCCGTCAGCCTTGATAACAGACGGAAATGTTGTTGTTTTGAGGTACTCACAAGCCGCTTCCGGGGTATCAAACACCTCATAGCGAGCGGTGGGAATATTATATTTTTTCATCAGGTTTTTGGAAAAGACCTTGCTGCCCTCAATTATTGCAGCCTTGGCTTCAGGTCCGAAGCATGGCACGCCGATTTTGTTGAGCGCATCAACTGCACCGAGAACAAGCGGATCATCCGGGGTTACAACAGCATAATCAATTTTGTTCTCACGGGCAAAGCTGACAATGCCGTCAATATCGGTCGCTCCGATCGGTACACAGGTTGCGTCAGCGGCAATTCCGCCGTTGCCCGGCAGAGCAAAGATTTTCTCAACCGATTTATTTTCCTTTAATTTTTTGATAACGGCGTGTTCACGGCCGCCGCCGCCGATAACCATTATTTTCATTGCTTATCAAATCCTTTCGATAAGGAAGTGTTTGTTTGCATTATTTATAAAGATACCTATGCTACGACGTAGTTTTTGTTAAGCGGATTTTATTCCTTGAAGGCTATATTTCTATATGCCGAAAGGGATTAAATTCACATTACTGAAAAAGAATCCTATGCCTTGACATGAGATTTTTTCGATAGGCGGATTTTATTCCTTGAAGGCTATATTTCTATATGCCGAAAGGGATTAAATTCGCATCACGGAAAAAGATCCGTCAAGAATCAGTGATGGAAGAGACGCATGCCCGTAAACGCCATCACCATATTCCTCTCGTCACACGCTTTGATAACGAGGTCGTCACGGATTGAGCCGCCGGGCTGAGCGATGTAGGTTACACCGCTTTTATAAGCACGTTCAACATTGTCGCCGAATGGGAAGAATGCATCCGAGCCGAGCGAAACGCCGCTGATTGAATCGAGATATTCACGAGCTTCGGAATCGGTGAGGGGTTCGGGACGATATGAAAAATACTTCTGCCAGTTGCCGTCGGCGCAAACGTCCTCTTCGTTCTTGTTGATATAGCCGTCGATTACGTTATCTCTTTCCGGTCTGCCGAGCGTTTCAAGGAAAGGAAGGTTCAGCACCTTATCGCACTGACGGAGGAACCATGTGTCGGCCTTGCCGCCGGCAAGACGGGTGCAATGAATTCTCGACTGCTGACCTGCACCGACGCCGATAGCCTGTCCGTCAACAGCGTAGCAGACTGAATTCGACTGAGTATATTTAAGAGTGATAAGCGAAATGATAAGGTCTCTTTTCGCAGACTCCGGAAGTTCTTTGTTTTTTGTTACTACATTCTCAAGCAGAGATTTATTGATTTCAAAGTTGTTTCTGCCCTGCTCAAAGGTGATGCCGTAAACCTGCTTGCGCTCAATCGGAGCAGGAACGTAGGACGAATCAATTTCAACAATGTTGTAATTGCCTTTTCTCTTTGATTTGAGTATTTCAAGAGCTTCCGGTTCATAGCCGGGAGCAATGATTCCGTCGGAAACCTCACGCTTTATGAGCTTTGCGGTTGTAACGTCACAAACATCGGAAAGGGCAATAAAATCACCGAACGAGCACATTCTGTCCGTTCCCCTTGCCCTTGCAAAGGCACAGGCAAGCGGAGAATCGTCAAGGCCCTCAATATCATCTACAAAGCAGGCCTTTTTAAGTTTATCGGAAAGCGGAATTCCGACGGCTGCAGATGTCGGGCTGACATGCTTAAACGACGTTGCGGCCGGAAGATCGAGAGCTTCCTTAAGCTCCTTGACAAGCTGCCATGCATTGAATGCATCAAGAAAATTTATGTAACCCGGTCTGCCGCTGAGAATCTTTATGGGCAGCTCACTGCCGTCCTCCATAAATATCTTTGCCGGCTTCTGATTGGGATTGCATCCGTATTTAAGTTCAAATTCTTTCATGCTCAGTTCTTTCCTTTCGCTCATTTTTCAGCAATTTTTGTTTATAAGCTTTTCTTCATAGCTACCGTCTGTGATGTCGGTGTATCTTACATAAAGGGAAATTTTGTTGTTCTCGTCAAGGTTATTCCAAATCTCGTCGGCAAGCTCGTCAATGCTGTCGGGAATCGTCACTCTCTCCGGCTCACCCTGAAACGTCGGAATCGGGTTGCCGTCCGTCACATATGTGTGAATGAAATGACCGAGACCGGGCTTCGACGGATAGG
>CALBHM010000237.1 GCA_937892835.1 uncultured Ruminococcus sp.
ATGCGGACAAACTCGGCCGATTGAAGCCGGGAGCGGAACTCTTTCCTTAACAAGCTCGACGGCCTCCTTGAATTTTCCCTCTGCAATAAGCTTGACATAGCCCTGACAGTCCGTTCCGGCAGGACAGTTAAGCGAACAAGGACCCTTGCAGTCGCCGGTATGGTCGGAAATCAGCAGCTCGAGTGCAATTTTTCTTGACTGACGAACTCTCGGAGTGTCCGTCTTAATAGCCATTCCGTCCGATGCGACCGTCGCACAGGCTCTCAGAAGCTTAGGTATATTCTCCGCTTCAACAACGCAGAGACCGCATGCGCCGTAAGCCTTGACCTCGTCAATATAGCAAAGTGTCGGAATCTCAATATTATTTTCACGGGCAATTTGAAGGATCGTCTGACCTTTTTCGGCGGTCAGCTCTTTGCCGTCTATCGTAACTTTAATTTTATCCATTCAAATCACCTCTCAATCTACCTTAACTGCGCCAAATCGGCATACGCTTACGCATGAGCCGCACTTGATGCACTTGTCCTGATCTATCTTGTGTGCCAACTTGACTTCGCCCAAAATCGCATTAGCCGGACACTTCTTCGCACAAAGCGTACAGCCACGGCACTTGTCGGCATCAATAGTGTATGCCAAAAGGTCGGGACAGCTCTTTGCGGGGCACTTTTTATCCTTAATATGAGCCTCATACTCATTTCTGAAATACTTAATTGTTGTCAGAACCGGGTTCGGAGCTGTCTGGCCGAGACCGCAGAGAGCACCGTCCTTGATAGAGTAGCAAAGCTCCTCAAGAAGCTCGATATCGCCGTCTCTGCCCTCGCCCTTAACGATTCTGTTGAGAATTTCAAGCATTCTCTTTGTTCCGATTCGGCAGTGAATACACTTGCCGCAGGACTCCTTGGCAGTGAAATCGAGGAAGAACTGCGCCATGCTTACCATGCAGGTCGTCTCGTCCATTACGACCATTCCGCCCGAGCCCATGATTGCACCAGTTGCGCCGAGTGCCTTATAGTCGATTACAGTGTCAAGCAAATCGGCAGGTATACAGCCGCCCGAGGGGCCGCCCATCTGAACCGCCTTAAACTCCTTGCCGTTCTTGATTCCTCCGCCGATGTCAAAAATAACATCTCTGAGCGTTTTGCCCATCGGAATTTCGACAAGGCCGCCTTTTTTGATTTTACCCGTTAGTGCAAAAACCTTTGTACCCTTGCTGCCCTCGGTTCCCATTGCGGCAAAGGCCTCGCCGCCGTTGAGAATAATCCATGAAACATTGGCAAAGGTCTCAACATTGTTGATATTCGACGGCTTGTACCAGTAGCCGGACTGAGCCGGGAACGGCGGTTTAAGTCTCGGCATACCTCTCTCACCCTGGAGGGATTCGATAAGAGCCGTTTCCTCTCCGCAGACAAACGCACCTGCGCCGGCCTTGATTCTCATCTTGCATGAGAAGCCTGTTCCCATTATATTTTCTCCGAGAAAACCCTTTTCCTCGGCCTGTTTAATTGCTTCCTTAAGTCGCTCGATCGCAAGCGGATATTCGGCACGGACATAAACTACGGCTTCCTTTGCGCCGATAGCATATGCGCCGATGAGCATACCCTCAATAAGATTGTGCGGATCGCTCTCAATAACGGCTCTGTCCATGAATGCGCCCGGGTCGCCCTCGTCGGCATTACAGATAAGATACTTTGTCTCGCCCTGCGACTGTCTTGCGGCGTTCCACTTGAACCACGTCGGGAAGCCAGCGCCGCCACGTCCGGCAAGACCCGACACCTTGATTTCCTCGATAACCTCCTCGGGAGTCATTGTTTTGAGTACCTTTTCGAGTGCCTTGTAGCCGTCCTTGGCCGTGTACTCGTCAATAACCTCGGGATTAATAATTCCGCAGTGACGCAGCGCAATTCTCGTCTGCTTTTCAAGGAATAGCTTGTCGTCATCGGAAATTTCAATATCATTAATGGCATTTTCGTCGCCGTTTACATATGCGATAATCTTTTCGGCATCCTCGGGCTGAACCTTGACAAGACGCTTCTTCAATTCGCCGCCGTCATAAATATCGACGATCGGCTCAAGAAAGCACATGCCTATACAGCCTGTAACGGTCAGCGTAGAAGCCGTTGACCCGATAAGCCTCTCGATTGCCGAGTAAACCTTTGCGGCACCTGCGGCAATTCCGCAGCTGCCCTCGCCTACAACAATTTTCATTTTCAGCCCTCCTCCTTAAGCTTGCGGAGAATCTCAATCGTCTTTGACGGTGTGAGACTTCCGTATGTTTCGCCGTTTATCATCATAACGGGAGAAAGACTGCAGCAACCGAGACACGCAACGTTTTTGAGCGTAAAAAGTCCGTCATCGGTCGTTTCGCCGTCGGCGATGCCAAGCTCCTGAGTGATGGCAGCCTCGATTCTCTGCGAACCGTTGACATGGCACGCCGTGCCCTGACAGAGCATAATAAGATATTTGCCGACAGGCTTGAGCCTGAACTGAGAATAGAATGTTGCAACGCCCATAACCTTGGCCGGAGAAACGCCTATCCTCTCAGCAATGCAATAAAGCACATCCGTCGGAAGAAAGCCGTAGATATCCTGAGCATGCTGAAGAATGGTAATAAGGCTGCCCTCTATATCGCCGTACTCGTCAAGAACGGGCTTAATAAGCGACAAATCGCTCTTTTTGCAGCAGCAATTCATTTGCACAACCCCCATTTTATAGCTGAATTTTTATAATTTTAACATATTTTCAGACAATTATCAACAATGTTTTATTAAAAAATAAAGGAAAAACAGCTGTCTCAAAAGTTAATTCAAAACAGCTGTTAATATTATTAAATTAATCAAAAGCCAATGATATCGGCTGCACTGCAAAGCTTGTTATCGCCCGGTCTGTTAACAACGCCGTAGCCCTTGATATACATTGAAGCACAATGTCCGCCGTTTGCCCAG
>CALBHM010000238.1 GCA_937892835.1 uncultured Ruminococcus sp.
GGACAAATGCCTGCTCAAGAAGGCAAACTTCCTTGAGCTGCTTCTTCATACGTCCGTCAACAGCACCGGCAAAAATCTTGTTGGCAACGATCTCGTCTTTGCTTGCCATAGCGAGGTCAACGAGTGTAGCAACAGCCTTGTCTGAAAGGAAGTTGAAGAGGAACTTGTTGTTCTTCTGCTCCTCATAAGCTGCGAGATCCTCATCTGTGAAGAGCTTGCCTTCAACAGCCTTAGCGAAGAGATTGTTAAGAATCGGCTTCGGAAGGGTGTCCGGCTTATTGAGTGAGCTGTCGATTGTGATCGACTTCATCTTAGCAAGCTCATCGGCTGAGATGCAATCCTTGCTGAGATACTCGGGATTCATAGCTGCGATCTGCATTGCAACGTTCTTGCCCATATCCTTGAACTCAGCCTTGTCGGCAACATCTGTATCAAACTTTACAAGTACGCCTACCGCACCTGCACCATGGATGTAGGAAGCAACGTCACCCTCAACTCTTACGAAACGGCGAACCTTCATGTTCTCACGGATTGTAAGGAAGAGCTCCTGGACAGCGTCTGCAACTGTCTCGTCGCTGCCGGAAAGGGTCATGGCGAGGAGAGCGTCAACGTCTGCCGGATTCTTCTCGGCAACTGTAACGGCAATCTTGTTTGCAAGCTCAACAAACTTTTCGTTCTTTGCAACAAAGTCTGTCTCGCAGTTAACTTCTACCATTGAAGCAACCTTAGCTGCCTCGTCATAATATGCAACAACAACGCCCTCGGCTGCGATACGGCCTGCCTTCTTGGCTGCGGAAGCAAGACCCTTCTCACGAAGTACGTCTACTGCCTTGTCCATGTCGCCGTCTGTTTCTGTAAGAGCCTTCTTACAGTCCATCATGCCTGCTCCGGTCTTTTCACGGAGAGCCTGAACGTCTTTAGCTGTAAAATTCATGATAATTCCTCCTGTATTTAAAGTTCGGCGGAATATAAAATTCCGCCGTTAAAAAGTTTCTGATTATTCGGCAGCAGCTTCCTCGGCAGCTTCTTCTGCCGGAGCTTCCTGCTCGCCCTGACGACCCTCGATAACAGCGTCAGCCATAGCACCTGCGATAAGGCGAACGGCACGGATAGCGTCGTCGTTTCCGGGGATAACATAGTCGATCTCGTCCGGATCACAGTTTGTATCTACAATAGCAACGATTGGGATACCGAGCTTATGAGCTTCCTGAACTGCGATTCTCTCCTTGCGCGGGTCAACGATGAACATAGCAGCCGGCTGCTTCTTCATGTTAACGATACCGCCCATGAACTTCTCGAGCTTCTCGATTTCGAGCTTAAGCTTGATAACTTCCTTCTTCGGGAGAAGATCGAATGTTCCGTCAGCTTCCATCTTCTTGAGCTGCTCAAGTCTCTTGATTCTTCTCTTAATTGTGTTGAAGTTTGTGAGCATACCGCCGAGCCAACGTGCGTTAACGTACGGCATACCGCAACGGATAGCTTCTTCCTTTACAGAAGACTGAGCCTGCTTCTTTGTGCCTACGAAAAGAACATCGCTTCCGTCAGCTGCTGCGTCACGAACGAAGAGGTAAGCTTCCTCAAGCTTCTTGACTGTCTTCTGAAGGTCGATGATGTAAATTCCGTTACGCTCTGTGAAAATGTACTGAGCCATTTTCGGGTTCCATCTTCTTGTCTGGTGTCCGAAGTGAACACCTGCTTCGAGTAACTGCTTCATTGATACTACTGGCATAAATAAATCCTCCTTAGTTTTGCCTCTGCAAGGCTTCATATTCGAACATTTCATGTGAAATGCACTCCGAATAAAACACCTTACATGCGTTTTGCCGTAAAAGTATATCACATGGGAACGGCTATTTCAAGAGTTTTTTTCAATTTTTTAAGATTTTTCGGAAAAATTTATGCTGTCGGCGATTTTTTTGAATATCGGAGCGCAGTCGTATGCGCCGGAAGAGCCGCCCTGCTTCATAATTACGGCAACGTATTGCGGATTTTTTGCCGGGAAGCAGCCTCCAAACCATGTGTTGCAGATTTCATTGCCGTTTCTATCATAGATACCGGTCTGTGCGGTCGCCGTTTTGCCTGCGGCGGAAAATCTTTCCGGGCGGGCAGGGGAGGCGTTGCCGTTTTCAACAACGGACGTAAGCATTTTCAGCAATGTTTCACTTGTTTCTTCACTAATGGCAACGATCGGATATTTCTTTTTTTGCTTATTTTCAACGCTGAAGCGGTCGGTGACGGATTCGACGAGATAAGGCTCGCAGTATTTGCCGCCGTTGGCCACAGCGCAAAGCATCTGAGCGATTTGCAGGGGAGTTGCGGTGAAGCTGCCTTGACCGAAAGAAAAATTTGCAAGAGCGGCAGGATTGCTTAACTCGTCAACGGTCGGAAGAACCCCGCTCTCGGAGAATATTCCTTCGGCAAGCTTATGGACTTGACCGAATCCGAGCAGTGATGCAGTTTCAACAAGCTTTTCAGAACCGAGTTTTTGCCCAAGGTTGATAAAATAGGTGTTGCATGATACCTCAAGAGCTTTTTGTAAATTAACTTTCCCGTGGGCGGTGTTGCCGCTGCACCCGAATTTGACGTTTTTTACATTGCAGGAACCCGTGCAGGTATACTGAAAATCGCACAACCCGTTTTCTAATGCACATGCGGCGACGGCGACCTTGAAGATTGACCCTACGGCGAAGCTTTCAAGAGCACGGTTCAAAAGAGGGGAGCTTTCCGAGTCAAGATAATCCGATATCCTGTACGGGTCATAGGTTGGCCGTGAAGCGGTGGCTCTTATTGCTCCGGTTTTTGCGTCAACTACAACGGCACAGCCCTGCTGCACGTTATATTCGTCAAGCACATTTTCAACAGCAGTCTGGATATCAATATCAATCGTAAGCTGAACATTACCTGTTTCAACTGTCGGCGAAAGAAGCTCTATTCCTGCTCCGCCGAGAGTCCTCCCGTAGGCGTCGACGGAAACTCTTGCCGAAATATTTTTATCCGAATATAAAATATTGTCAAAAGCTTTTTCGATTCCGGTTACGCCGTGATTTTGCTCATCAAGATAGCCTATAATGTGTATAGCCGGCTGTGATGTCGAATATCTTTTATATATCGGTAAGCAAAGAATATCGTCGTTTGTTTCAACCTTCGCTTTGCCGATATTGACCATGACGGGAGAACCCTTTTCCATTCTTTGCTTTAAGGAGGAGGAATAAGTGCGGCTGTCCAGCAGCTCATGAAGCGTATCAAGCGAGCTGAGCGTAGGCTTGGCGATTATGAAATTCGTATAATCCGATTCTGTTATTTTTTTACCGTTGCAATCGAGAATTTGACCTCGAATGTTATTCAGTGTGAAGCTTGAATAGTGAGACCCTGAGGACACCAATTCTGTTCCGCTTGAGCCGAGAACATAAAGTCTCAGACACAGACAGCCGATTACCATGCAAAATACAGTAAAAACGCATATTATTCTGCTTCCCAATTATAGCACATCTTTTCCTTTATTTATATAAAGAGTTTTTGTTCCTGAAAATAAAAAATTCGTAATTTTATTACATTTCGTCAAAATGCACTATTGACCTTGACGTGAAAATATACTATTATATATACATAAAATTATTTTTATTATTCAGAAACGGAGGAAATTAAATTGAAAAAATTATCGTCAAGGATAATCGCAGTCATACTTGCTATGTGTATGATTTTGCCGATTATACCGGCATGGGCTTTCGCCGCCGAAGCTGTGCAAGCTGAAGGCAATGCCAATTCCGTAATCTTTAAGCTGGAGAAGGTCAGCGAAACGAAGGAAACCGTTACGGTTAAGTTCGCTTTGACCGAGGGAAAGACACTTTGCTTCGATGCACAGGCTCAGGCGAGTGAGTCGTTGACATGCACATCAATCACGTTCTCGGAAGCCATCAGAAACTTTCGTAACGATAATGAGGACGGATTTGTGGCGTCTAACATTGCGAGCGGAAAATTTTCATTTGTTAACACAGCGGAGATTCCAGCTCCGATGGATATTGTTGAGATTACATACAGCAAAAGCTCGGCTGCCGGAATCAAGCTTTCCGACATAAGCGTCAGCGTTGATTCCTGCTATTTCAGCGGTGAAAACGGCGAGGATGTTTTGGCCGATGTTACGGTTGTTAACGAGATTCCCGCTGAGCATACTCATGTTGTTTCCGGCACTTGGGTTGAGACGACTCCCGCAACCTGTCAGCAGGACGGCGAGAGAGTTATGTATTGTACCGAATGCGGTGAGGTTGCAAGAACCGAAAGCATAGCTAAAAAAGATCATACTCTCAAAACGGTAAGAGTTGAAGCAACCTGCGAAAAGGACGGTTATGTTGCCGAAATATGTTCTTCCTGCAATCAGGAAATAAGCAGAACTGTTTTGCCGAAAACAGGTCATCAAAACACTGTTAATCAGCATAAGGATGCAACCTGTACGGAGAACGGATACGATCGTGTATATTGTAACGATTGTAAAAAGGTAATCAGCGAGACCGTCATCAAGGCTGCCGGTCATAAGATAGTTACCGACGATAAGGCCGCAACCTGCACTGAGGACGGTCATCATAAGGAAACATGTTCCGTTTGTAAGACTGTTATCAAGAACGAAGTAATCAAGGCAACGGGACATAAGAATACCGTTAATCA
>CALBHM010000239.1 GCA_937892835.1 uncultured Ruminococcus sp.
ATTTGCCATGTTTCCTAACGTCGTTGCTCAGTACCGCAGCGACATTGAATACTTTACCATAACATAAGCGATTTGTCAATAGTTTTTTCAGACTTTTTATTTTTTCTTTGCTGATTTCAGTAATCTTTTTATATCCTCGCCACTAAAATCATATTTCTTATCGCAAAACTGACAGCAAACCTCTGTGTTTTCTTCTTGTGCAAGCTCTTCGAGCGACTTTGCTCCGGCTGAAATTAACGCCGCTTCAACCCTCTCACGGGAACAGTTGCATTTATATTCCGGCTTTGAGCTATCCAGAACATCCAGTTCAAACTCACTGAGAACTTTTTTGCAAATATCCTCCGGACTGAGTCCGTCACAAAGCATTGTCGTTACAGACGGAATATCCTTTATGCAGCGTTCAACTGCATCAATCGTATCATCCATAGCCGTCGGAAGAAGCTGAATAATAAATCCGCCTGCCGCCTTAATAGAAAGGTCGGGATTGACAAGCACACCGAGAGCACACACGGACGGAATCTGTTCGCTGATTGCGTAGTAGCTTGTAATATCCTCCGCAATTTCACCGCTCACAAGCGGAATTTGACCGACATACGGCTCTTTCAGACAAAGATCCTTAATAAC
Organism: uncultured Ruminococcus sp.; assembly: GCA_937892835.1. Taxonomy (GTDB): domain Bacteria; phylum Bacillota; class Clostridia; order Oscillospirales; family Acutalibacteraceae; genus CAG-488. The sequence continues at coordinate 625 of CALBHM010000239.1, forward strand.
CGTTAATGAGCCGTCAGCGCCGACTGCACCGGCCACATCAAGCTTGCCCTTTGAATTGAGCGGAATCTCGACAACAGGATTCTGAACATAGCCTCTTGCATTTCCGCTGCTGTCTGAAACAGCCATAACCGTGCCGGCCGGGCCTCCGCCGTTTATACGCAAAGTAATGCTTTCGTTTTCGCCCTTGAGCATGCTGCCCATAAGGCTTGATGCAGTTAGCAATCTGCCGAGTGCAGCCGATGTAACCGCCGAGGTCTTGTGTATCTGCTGCGATTTTTCGACCATGTCGGTGGTATCTGCCGCCATTATAACAAGCGTACCATCCCTTGAAATACATCTCACTAATTTATTCATTTATCGTTCCTCCGATTTCTTATATCCTTTATACCGAGCCACAAATACAGCTCTCTGAGTCTTATCGTCCGGCTCACGGTCGCTCATTTCGTCATAAATATGCAAAACCTCAAAATCCGCATCGCTGAGCCATTTTTTGTAATCATCTATCGGATATGCCCTTTCACTGAATTCTTCAGTGCTTCGATAATATACTTTATCCTCAAGTTCAAAAATATCGAGTGAAATATCAACGCTGTCATCATCATTCAAGCTGTTTTGCCAAACGCAATAGACATCGTCGCAGTCATAAACAAATGTATTGTTTGCGAGAATTTCCCTGTGCTTATATATTGTATTCACGTCGAAAATAAATATTCCGTCG
>CALBHM010000240.1 GCA_937892835.1 uncultured Ruminococcus sp.
ATGCTGATTCTTGTGCCGATCGTGAGAAGAAGATCGGAATTCTGAACGGCAAAGTTACCCGGGCGGTCGCCCATGTTTCCGCCTCTGCCGCAATAGAGCGGATCGTCATCCTCAATGACGTCAATGCTGTTCCAATATGTTACAACGGGAACGCCGAGAAGCTTTGAAGCCTTTTTAAAAGCCTCATAACCGCCGGAAAGACGGATTCCGCCGCCGGCGTAAATTACCGGACGCTTTGCATTCTTTATTTTTTCGAGAATTATTTTAATTGTATCGTCACTGACCTTGGGCGGAAGCTCGCCGTCGTCCTCTGCCGGGTCATAGCCTTTAAGGTCGTCCGTTTCAATGTAACTGCCCTGATAGTTGACGGGAACGTCGATCCAAACAGGGCCGGGTCTGCCTGTTGTGGCGAGATGCCATGCCTTTTCAAGCATATATCTTATATCATTTATATCTTCAAGCATGGCAGAGTATTTGCACATGCATGAGATTGCTTTTGTAATGTCAAATTCCTGGTCGCCGACTGCTCTGAGAGGCAGACCGTCGGTGAATTGCTCGGCGTAGCGTGCCGTTGTGGTGTATTTAACCTGGCCGCTGACAACAAACATTGGAATTGAATCGAGCCAGCCGCCGACAACGCCGGTGATTGCGTTTGTGCCGCCGGGGCCTGTCGTAACGCAGAGTGCTGCGATTTTATTGTTAAGCCTTGCATACGCTTCTGCTGCTATTGCGCTTGCCTGCTCGTGATGATTATAGGTGCAATGAATTCTATCGTTATGGCCGAAAGCGTCATTGAGATGCATTGCACCGCCGCCGACAACCGTAAAGCAGTCGGTTACACCGTGGTCGGCAAGAAAATTTGCAATATAGTCAGCAAGTCTTATCTTCATTTTTTTCATCCTTTGTCGGTTTCGATTTGAATGCCCAGAATTTGTTCATGACAAAATTGAGCGGAATTGTTATAACGAGCGCACCGAGGCTTGCAATGAAGAACGGAACGCTGATTTTTGTGAGTAGAATCTTAATAATCGGCGAAAGAATCAGACCGGTGATGCCATAGCAGGCAAAGGTTCTGAAATAGGTTTTAAGATGTTCCGAAAAGCTCTTTTTGCCCGAGCCGAAAACATATCTGTTGTTCCAAAAATACGAATTTGTAACGCTGATAACAAATGCGATGATCGTTGTTATAACGATTCTTACATTGTTGCCGTCGGTTGAAATGCCGAGTCGGGAAAGAAGATTCAAAATTCCTATGAATTTCGAGTTTTTGAAAAGAACATAGTAGCATAGCATTTCAACGCCGTATGAAATTGCAGTGTTTGATACACCGACAAGTCCGAATTTTATGAACTGTATCAGCGGCGCAAGCTTTTCGTTTTGCAAAAGGGCTTTGATTTTATTCATCTTTGAGTGCCTCAATAATTGTCTTTGCCATATACCTGAGCTTCTCGTCCGTCATGCCCGGATAAACACCGACCCAGAATGAATCGTTCATGATTCTGTCGGTGTTTTCGAGTGTGCCGACGACACGATATCCTTTGCCGCTTGCACGCATCTCGTCAAAGCAGGGGTGCTTGATAAGATTTCCGGCGAAGAGCATTCTTGTCTGAACTCCTTTGCTCTCAACATATTGAACGAGCTTGTTTCTGTCAACACCGTCCTTGCAGGTGATGAAGAAACCGAACCAGCTCGGGTCGGAATTTTCATTTGCCTCGGGAAGCATGAGCTTGTCCGAAACGCACTCGAGAGAGTCGTGAAGCACCTTGAAATTGTGCTTTCTTTTTTCAACGAAGCTCGGGAATTTCTTCAGCTGAGCGCAGCCGACTGCAGCCTGCATATCGGTTGCTTTAAGATTGTAGCCGAAGTGGGAGTAAACATATTTATGATCATAGCCGAGCGGAAGCTCGCCGTACTGCTTGTCAAAGCGGTGACCGCAGAGATTATCCTGACCCGGTTCGCACATGCAGTCACGTCCCCAGTCACGCATTGAACGAATAATTTTGTGGAGAAGCGGATTATTGGTATAAACTGCGCCGCCCTCACCCATTGTCATGTGGTGCGGCGGATAGAAGCTGCTTGTTCCGATATCGCCGATCGTGCCGGTGAACTTTGTTTCGCCGTCAATCGTGTAGGTTGAGCCGAGCGAATCGCAGTTGTCCTCAACGAGCCAAAGGTTGTGTTTATCACAGAATGTCTTAACGGCCTTGAGGTCAAAGGGATTGCCGAGAGTATGGGCGACCATGACCGCTTTCGTCTTATCTGAATATGCTTCTTCAAGCATGGAAACGTCAATGTCGGCATTCGGGAGCTTTACGTCGACAAAAACAGGAACTGCGCCGAACTGAATCATCGGCGTTACGGTTGTCGGGAAGCCGGCCGCAACGGTTATAACCTCATCGCCGGGCTTAACTGCTCTTTCTTTGAGCAGAGGGGAGGTGAGAGTCATAAATGCAACGAGGTTTGCACTCGAGCCTGAATTGACAAGCGAGCAAAACTTCACGCCGAGATATTTACAAAAATCGCTCTCAAATTGCTTTGTATATCTTCCTGCTGTGAGCCAGAATTCAAGTGCGCTGTCAACGAGGTTTACCATTTCCTCCGAATCGTAAACTCTTGAAGCGTACGGGATTCGCTGACCCTCTTTAAACTCGGTCGGAACGTTGTGATATTTGTCGCAGTATTCCTTTACCTTTTCAAGTATTTCGTCATGTAACTGTTCTTTTTCGTTCATTGTTGTTTCTCCATTCATTGCCGTCATATATTAAAAAATTCTTTTATTTGCTTGGTTGTATATTCTGCCATGTTCCCGTTGTCGGCATAGGCTTTTGTCCATTCAACGGTCTCCTCAACCGCCTGACGTGCTGTCCATCTCGGCTTCCAGCCGAAAACGGACTTGACCTTTGAACAGTCGAGCTTGAGAAAGTTGGCTTCGTGCGGACCGTCCTTGTGCTCGGCAACGAAACTTTGTCCGTTGCCCCATGCGTCGCAGAAGCAGCCTGCCAGTTCGCCTGTTGTAAGACAGTCGGATTCGTTCGGGCCGACGTTGTACCAGTCGGCAACATTTGCGTTGTCATACTGAGCCGCAGCAATCATCAGATAAACATAAAGCGGTTCAAGCACATGCTGATAGGGACGAATCGAGTTCGGGTTTCTGACCTTAATATCCTCGCCCTTCATTGCGGCTCTTACACAGTCGGGAATAATTCTGTTTGCTGCAAAGTCGCCGCCGCCGATAACGTTGCCGGCTCTTGCGGTAGAAATTTTCACATGGTTATCTGCAAAGAACGAGCTTTTGTAGCTGTGAGTTACAAGCTCGGAGCAGGATTTTGAATTGGAATAGGGGTCATAGCCGTCGAGAGGTTCATTTTCACGAAAGCCCCAAATCGTTTCATCATTTTTATAAACCTTATCGGTTGTAACGTTGAGAAACGATTTGACCGAATTGCCTGTTCTGATACACTCAAGAATATTGACTGTGCCCATAACATTGGTTTCGTATGTATATTTCGGATTGTTGTAGGATTCGAGCACGATGGGCTGAGCCGCAAGGTGCAAAACTATCTCAGGCTGAACCTCATCAAAGACCTTTTTCAGGTGGTCGTAGTCTCTGATGTCACCGATAACGGAATTCATTCTTTCGCCGAGTCCCGTAATCTCAAACATGCTCGGGTCAGTCGGCGGCTCAAGCGAATAGCCTGTCACATCTGCACCTGCAAGCAGAAGAATGTTGCAAAGCCACGTTCCCTTGAAGCCCGTGTGACCTGTGACGAGGACTTTTTTGCCATTGTAAAAAGAAAGATCAAGCATAATATCACCACTTTATTTTTCTTTCGGGATGAAGAAAATCCAACCCGAGTCAAGATTATCAATTATTTCTTTGTTATCGGAAATCTTTTTGAGAAGCTGTCCGTCGTAGAAATCGTTCATTCGATAATAAAATTGAGAACCCATGGCCACAATTTTGTTTGTGTCGTTTATGAAATCAATATTTTGTTCAAAGTCGGTTACGAGCATACAATCGATTGCCGCCGTGACTTTCTTTTCGTTCGGCATATGAAAATATTCATAGTAGCCTGTTTCATAAAAGGTAAGAAATTCAACCTGTGTGTTCGGATATTTGTCAATCACTTCGGCGGCCGAAGCGTAGTCAAGTGATTTGAAATTTTTACGTTGATATATGAAAAAGTTTTCTCCTGAAAGAACGGTAAAAAAGATGAAAA
>CALBHM010000241.1 GCA_937892835.1 uncultured Ruminococcus sp.
GGACCTTTCCGAAAAAGAAAATGTTACCGAAGAACTCAAAGCAACCGATATGATGCTCTGGGTGCAGAAGATGAATAATATCCGTAACCGTGCGACGAAAATTGTAAATGCAGAACTAATATATGTATAACGCAAAAGCACAGCCTAAAAAACATAGGCTGTGCTTTTGTGTAGTCGTAAGAATTCCTTTAAACAGAAAAAAGTTGTTTCCCTTTTATTGCATCATATCGCTCTTTTAGGGTTGAAACATTTTCTTTAAGATCTTCATATTGTTCTATTATATTTACAATGTTTTCTACTTCATCAGAATATTTGATTACCGGTACATATAGTGTACTAATAGCATTAGTTAACGGAAATACCCCTAGATCCGATTTTGATGAAATTTCAAAAAAAGTAGGTTGCAAATAATATAAATAGTATTTTAATACCATTTCTTCCTGATGCTCGGAAATGATATTGTGTTCTTTCCTGAATTCTTTTTTTAGATATAACAAAAAAGCGTTTGTATTAGTTGCATAATCTCCTTTTGAAAGATATGTTAGTTTACCTGCATTTCCTCGTGATACTAAATGTAAGCACTGAGTGTCTTCTACATAGTGTATTTTCTCGCTTTTTTTGTTGATTTTTCCATAAACCAAATTACTTGCCGAACCACTTAGTACGGTTAGATCATTCCCGTCTGGTTGTCTATAATATATACCTTCTTCGCTTAGCGCATCGTTTCTACTGCAATAATCAAATACTTCACCTAATATGATAGGATCATCTTGAGTCATAGGATCAATGGAAACAAATTTTTTGCTTAATAAAACGACTTGTTTATTAAGGAGATTTATTATATTTGCAAGTTCTTCTAATTCTTTATTAGTACTTTTAAAACGTAGAAGTGTTTCTTTGGTCATATCGGCGGAATTGATCTCAAAATCTTTGAAGAAAGTAGTTTTATTCCAAGTAGCATTGTCATTCTTCGTTGCGTAACTTTTTACTTGTGTTGAATAGGCGTAAATAAAATATTTTAGAAACGTTTCTTCTTCAGTTTCTAAAATCTTATATTTAGATTTGCAACTATCTTTTAGATAAAGAATATATGCATGATCGTTTATTGTATATTTGCCTTCTGGCAAATATCTCATTGTGCCTGCTTTTCCATTTCTTGCGACCAAGATACCCTTTCTGTCTTTAAAAACTTTTATATCTTGGCTTTTAGAATTCTTGCACAATGGAATAAGTCCCATACTTTCAGTTTCGTCTGTAGAACTTGAAAGTACAGTATACATTTCATTTTCACGTAAACCTACGTGTTTATAGATGAATTCTTCAGTTAGATCGCTGTTACCACTTAAACATTCAAAAATTTCTTTAATTTTTATCATATATTTCACCCAATTTTTTGAACATTTCTTTGATGTTACTAATTTCTTGGTCGAGTTCATTAATACTTATATAATCTGGAACACTTTTTCTTAGATAAAACTCGGGCAAAAGATTACAATGTGGATTGGATTGAATATCTGAAATATCTATATTTCCGCCTTTTCTTGCAGTATGTTCTTGTCCTTTTTCATCCACCCAAGTTGTTTCACAAGTTTTATCATCAAAAGATAACCATCTAGATTCTAATATCCCTGGCTTTTCCTCACCATCTGTGCTAACCCAACCAGATATTTCATCGTGCATCCAACCGTTGCGGTTATTACGTAGCTTGGTGGGAAATCTTTTATCAGAATTAGCTAATCCGTCATTATCGATGATATACATCCAGATAGGTTTATCCTGTATTTTAGTAACTTTGTCACTACGTTTTTTAATGAATAAAGCGTAAGTCTTTTCCTTGGTATATGGTGCAAAAGCGAATTTTGGCAATGAAACTATTGCGTATATTTCACATTTTTCAAGAATTTCTTGACGAAACTTCTTATATGAGGGATTTTCTAATACACCGTCAGGGGTGATGATACACGCTTTTCCGCCAACTTCAAGCAAATCAATAACCTTACAAATAAATGCTATCTCTGTTCTGTTTGTGGAAATTGCGTTGGTTTTTGCTTTGATTGTACCGCTACCGTACGGAGGATTTGTAATTACATACTGGTATTTTTTGCTAAGCGTGGCTTTTCCGTTTTGTCTTGTCGGATTTAAGGAATTGTCCGAATACATATGGGTATGCCCATCACCAACCAAAAACATATTTAAGCGGGTTCTTGATATATTTTCATCTCGAACATCTACGCCGTAGAAACATCTTTTAGAAAGGAATTCCCTTGCTTCAGTTGTTAAAGTGCCGCTTTTCTCATAATTGTTTAACAAGACTTTGAAACTTTCAGTTAAGAATCCGCCTGTTCCGCAAGCGGGATCTATAATAGAAAACTCCTTTTTCTCATTGTAAATTTCTTCATCTTGCAGTAACAATTTGGAAAATATATGCGTATAATGACGCCTTGTGAAATATTCGCCAAAATCCTTTTTCTCTTTAGAAGAAGCGAACATTTCATATACAGCACCAAACAAGTCAAATCCGGTTCCGTGCAAAGGCTTCATAGAATCAATTATGCTATAAATTTGTTTTACATCATCTACGCCAATAAGCGGCTTGTTTTTTCCATCACCGCTGATTGCAATTCTAACTACTTCCATAACATTTTTAAATTCTTTGAAAGTTGTTTCATCTTCCAAACGGCTAATGTAACCACTCAAATTATTTTTTACTTTTTCTGCTACATTATCGTTGCAAGTTGACCAGTACACTTTAGTCGCATCTTTCGTGCCATCAATTTCCTCTTTTTCTTCGAAATATTCAAGGGCAACAAAACCTACTGTAAAGTCAATCTTTTGAACATTGTCTTTGAAGTTTATGCCACGATATACACCTGCAAGTTCCCAAAGCTTCTTATTAAATATTGCTTCTGAAATGGTGGATATAGAGTCAACATTCGTGTTGATTGAATTCAAGTCAGAATTTGCGGTTAATTTGTTCTTGATAAGTCTATAAATATCAATAGTCTGAAATTCGCGAATAGGATTACCGTTGAGCGTTAACTGCTTTAAGGTTTTCGCATTATAAAAATATGTGGTTTTGCAGTTTGTAACAATGAAATAAGGTAAACCTAATTTAGGTGCCTTGATTTTGCCTTGTTTCAAAGCATCTTTCCAATCTTTATCGCCAACCTTGCAATCGTCTTTTGCTTCTGCATATGCGACGAGATTTTTGATGTATTGTTCGTCATTAGTGCCATCGTATTCAAATTCAGAAATAAGGATGTCGGGACGTTTTGAGCCAGTATATTTTGAGAAAGTGGTATCATTAACAATTTGGCGAAAAGGGATGCTTAATTGTGCCACCAAAACTTCATTTATAAGTCGACTAACCGACAAAGCTTCTTGTTTCTTTTGTTTTTTAGCCATTATAGCTTCCTCCAATTATCCATTCATTTTGATTTGCGGACCATCGACCAGAAAAGTCTCTATTTTCTATTTCCGCAGTAAACGGTTCTGTAAGAAATGCTTTTATTGTTTTCAGCACGGTGCCGTAATCATCCGTTTTCGTATCAATCTTACGGGTAAATGCTTTCCATTTCTTTTGCATTGCATCATTTTCGGCAAAAGCCATAACCTGCTCAAATTGTTCCATCGTAAAGGCGTGTCCACGATTTTCAAAAGTCTTTTTAAGTGCTTTTGTCAGCGTTCCACCGTCAAAATCGAACTTATTGGCAAGATAATAAATATCATAATAATCTTTCATTCGGCTTGAAAATTCCATTAAATCGAGAATTGCATCGAGCTTTTCAGCAATTGTTGTTTCAAGGGAGTATGTATTTACCGTCGGAGCGTCAAAGTCGGAAAGCTGTGTTGGAATTTTTCGCTTTTCCTGCTTCGGCACGATAACATCACCAACACCGAAATCAATACTGAACGGTGTTCTGGTGTTTTTAATACGAGCAACTACCGATGCGCCGATTCCTGCATATTTTTTCGCAACAGCGATAGGCGCAACATCTTTAATCTCAAAAGTGATAAAGTCATTACCGGTGGGTGTATCAATAATTTCTTCCAACACGGTTTTTAACTGTTCGGGTGTATTGGGCATTTGTCGGAGCAGGAAATCAACATCAACCGTTACTCTGCTGTCAAAGTCGGTAAGGGAATAGATAAACAAGCCGCCTTTCAGCACAAGGTTTTCTGCATATTTGGATTTTTCCAAACGTCGCAAAAATTCCTCTTGGCAAAAGAGCTGGAGGCAAAGCTGATAACTTCTTCCACTTTCAGTAGCCTTGTTTTTCAATCGTGCAAGCACGGATGCCGCTATATCAGCCATTTAGCAATACCTCCATCAGTTCGGTAACTTTTTTATATACACGCAGCTTTTTTGCATACGCAGAAAGGTTGCTCAGGTTTTTCTTTGAATCATTTGCATAAGCATTGAGTGCTTTATTAAAAATCTCATTGTCAAGTTTTGAACGGTATTTAAAACAATCGCAAATAGTCCTTTCACGGTCGTATACAGGGAGCGTCACACCGTTAAAATCATCTTCTGTCTTGCCTATATCAAATATATTCTTTTGAATGTAATACGCTTTAACCGGTAATTCCTGAATATTTGAAATTTGATTTCTGTAAGTTCGAGGAACCGCTATTGACCATTCTCTTGGAGTAAAATCACTATATCCATAGTGGAACAAAGCTGACTCGACACAAACTATTCCGTAAGACAACAGACTTGAAATTAGTTGTTCTTCACTTATATTATAATTGTCGGGAAGTTGGTAAAAGCCATTTCGTATTCTTTCAATAACTCCGTCCTTGCACAGCTTTGCAATATCATAATTTGAAAACCCTGCATTTTTAAAATCGGAAGTTTTTGCAATTGCACCAACATTTTTAAAAACATTTTTTGCAGTAATTTCTTTCGACAACAGTTCACCAACTTTCTGCGTACATTTAATAAATTCAGTACGCAGATTTATTATAACAGATTTTTGATAAAATACAATATATTTTCAAAAATATTTAAATATCAGAATATTAGTTACATTGCCGATAAAAGATATATAATCAAAGCAATCGGCTTTATCACTTTAAAGTGTTGACTTTGGTTTACATCTATGTTACAATACAATTGCTATAATAAATTATATTGCTTGGCGAATAACTGAATTGTGCGAGTGTAAAGACACACTTGCAAAAAAGTTGAATGAGCTCCAATGAGACGGCTCTGCCATAGTCAATAGAACAATGACAACACTATGACAACGGGAATTATGATACATCATAATTCTTGGATAATCTGAATAATCCTGATAGCCCAAGCCAAACCTCTTATACAAAATTGTTTAAGTTGTGGCTTTGTGGAGCGAGTGGGAATAATCCACGGTATTTGAAAAAGCCTATAAATACAGGCTTTTCGCCACTTTGAAGCCCTCTGTGGCAACAAAATGGCAACATTTTTTGAATTATTGTAAAAGTAAAGAGATATCAGATTTTCGAAAGTCTGATATCTCTTTTTGTATTTACAGCTTTGTGAAATACCATAGGAAGGTATAATCGTTAAAGTCAAAGCTGTCACCGTTATCGTCTATAACATAGATTCCGTCAATGACGTAGGAATACTCATACTCTGCCCCGACTTTGAAGTTACCTTCTTTTGGAATGTGATGGCACCTGCTGATGCGAACATTGTTAAGTGTGCTGTCACTCGTTATTTCGGCATCAGTCAGCGGATCAACTCCGTTTGCCAGCTTATCAATATACATCTTTGCCCTTTGCATCTTTTCAAGCTCTGTCATTTCTATTCTCCTCAAAATTACTTCTTACTCAATAGAAATCATTTGATGAATTTCGACTTTCGGGACTGTGAATGAGACTTTTCCGTCGGCGTAGGTAAAGTCGATTTCTTCATTCTGCGGAACAAGAATAACCTTTTCGGGTTTGTCGCATTTCACACCGACATCGACATTATAGAGCGGCACAATGTCCTCGATTACTTCCGTGTCCTTGCCTCGCACCGTTGTGTGTGCGTATAAGAGATGAACAATCTTTCTGTCATTCTGCTGAAGAAGCGTAACGATACCCTTATCGGGAACGTTGCTTTCAATCGTAAAATCGCCGTTCATAAGGCGTTCAATAACGTATGCGACAAGCTCCTTAATATGAAAATCACCGGATTCAGCATAGCCTCTGAAAATGTCCCAGCCGATATAAGCGATATTTCCCTTGATTGCAGCGGTCGGATAGGTAAGGCTTCGGTCATTCGGAGCGTGCTGATGAGAGCAGAAATGCTCTGCGGTTCGGTTAAAGTACGGATTCTGTCCGTTTGCAACGATTTCAGCGTCAATATTATCAAAGCGATAGTTTACGGCACGCATAAGATACTCGGTTTTGCCGTTTACCGTGTCAAATTCGGGAATATAATATGTAGGTCTGAATTCATTCTCGCCGATAAACTTAACACCCGTATCAATGCAGAATTCATTATTATCATTGAGACCCGATATGCCGGAAAGAAGCAATTTGCCGCCCTTTGCAAGGTAATCATTTATTTTTGATTTAAGCCTATCGTCAAACTTCCAAATGTCGGGCAAAATAAGCATTTTATACTTCGTAAAATCTTCATCAAGGTCGATGAAATTATACAATCTGTTCGTTTCAAGAAGAATTCGGTTTGCACCTGCATCATGCAAGCCACCCTCGTCTCTTCCTTTTATGCACTCTGCGGCAAGAACAGCGATATCGGCAATGTACTTTGCTCCCTTACACCATGGTTCTTTTGCTTCGACCTCGGCGTAAGCTTTTCCGATAAGTCCGTAGGTCGATTTATTGAGAAGTCCCTCCGGGTGCATCTGATCGCCGATTGAGCATCCGCCACCCTCTGCAAGAGAAAGCGCCGTTTCATAGCGAAGTGCATTCGGGTGCTTAAATCCGCCGAACTCGCCCCATGTCTGGTGAAATTTACCTGTCATGCCGAGGAAACAATCACGCTGAGTTCTTGCATATGCCGCAGACATCGGGAAATGATCATATCCCCAGCCGCCCGTCGGAAGGCTCTCCAGCTCAAGACATTCAATCGTGTCAATCAAATCAGGTCTGCCCTTGGAAACATGACCGGAGTTTTGGAAAATAATTGTTTCGGGATTGTGCTTGTGCACCGCTTCCTCTACCCTGTCAAGATAGTTGCGGTATACCTTTTTGCCAAAGGCTTCAACATCTTTAATATTGTTATAATCAAGTCCGGCAGCGCCCATATCTGCGCAGCACTTTTCGCAGCAACACAGCGGTTCTCCGACGATATCAAGAAAGATTTCACACGGGTTGTAGTTGACCATGACCTCTTCAATCTCGGCAATGAGCTTGTCAAGATAAGCTGTGTTGAAGCACATCAGATGGTAGCCTGCCTGGCTGAAATCCGGAGCTTTGCCGATATTCGACGGATCGACTCTCAGCCAATCGTGGTGCTCGACCGCATCCTTTTCGTCAAAGCCTGCCGAAATATATACCGGAGCACGTACTCCGATTTCCTCACATGCTTCAAGCTGAGCCTTGAGCAGGTCAAATTTCAGCGTCGGGTTCATTGTGTTTACCTTTGTCGGATGATATGAATATCCGTGATGGCACTTTGAAAAAACCGTAATTGAATCAACGTGACCCAGCTTCAGCGTTTCTTGCCAATCTTTTTTATCAAATTTCGCACCGACGTCGGGAATAAGCGGCGAAGTATGGAAATCAAGGTGTACCTGTCTTAATCTGAAATCTTTCATAAATACCTCCAAAATACTGTGGTGCATAACAAATATAATATATTTCCCGAAAAAATTCAAGCATTATTTGCCAATGCCTGCGTTTGTTATTCTTTTTGTGTTTTCTTCATCTCACGCCGCTTGTTACGTCGCTCTCGGTTGATATGGCGTTCAAAATCGCCGTTGTTAATCAGTTCTGCAAGAACGAACTGTTCAAATGTCGGCACGGTGCATGAATAGAACCCGAGTTTATCATTGAAAGGCTTAACAAGCCTTTTCGGCAAAACCATATATCCTACACGCAAGGACGGTGATATAGTCTTTGAAAATGTGTTAAGATAAATCACATTATCTTTATCTGAAAGTGCAAATAATGTTTCAGTAGGTTTCGCATAAACCGAAAATTCGGAATCATAATCAGACTCGATGATAAATCGGTTGCTCTTATCCGACCAGCGTATGTATTCATACCTTTTCGACGCTGAGGCAGTGACACCGCTCGGGAAGCTTCTGTAAGGCGTTGTATGCAGAACATCGGCATTGGTTTTAGCGAGTGCCGCCCCATCGATTCCGTCATCACAAAGCGGCAAAAGATCATATTTTACACCTGCCGCATGATAAACCTGTTCGATTTTCTGATATGACGGCGACTCGATTGCATAGACCTTATCCCTTCCGAGCAGGTCGACAATCAGCCTGTAAAGATATTCAGCACCCGAGCCGATAACTATTTGTTCAATTTCAACATTTATTCCCCTGTTGCGTGCAAGATACTGTTTCAATGCCGTTCTCAACTCAACGCAGCCGACATTCGGCGATTTTTCAAGAATAACTTCATTATAATCCGTCAAGACCTTACGCATGGTCTTGCTCAAAAGAGAAATTGAAAACGTCGTATGAGCCGATGTTGCATGATCTTTAAGCGATTTTGATATATGGGAAACCTCGGCGAAACCGTCATTCGGACTGAAAATAACAAAATATCCGCTTCGCTCTCTCGGCTCGATATAGCCTTCGTCGCACAAAAGCGAATAAGCATGCTCGACCGTTATTGTGCTGACACCTACCTCGTCGGCAAGCAGTCGTTTTGACGGGAGCTTGCTGTTAAATTCAAACGTTCCGCTTGTTATATCGTCCCTGATTTGTCTGTAAATTTGCAGATACACGGGGCGTTTTTGTTTATCAATACTATACTTCATCTGGTTATATAATTTTCTCCGTTTCTGACTATTTTATATTATCAGAGCTATTATATAATATTCCCAACAGATTTGCAAGGAGGAAGACACAATGCAAACAAAAAGAACAGCAAGACAGAACACAATGTGGATTTGCACGACAGCAATCCTCATGGCTATGAACGTGGCACTCAGCTCATTCGGTGTTCCCGTTCCCGGCGGACACCTCTATTTAAACGACATTGTTATCTGTACGGCGTCAATTATTCTTGATCCGCTGGCGGCATTTATGGTAGGCGGTGTAGGCGCATTTCTCGGCGACTTCTTCTTCTATCCCGCACCGATGTGGGTTTCGCTTGTAACTCACGGCTTGCAGGCGATTATCATCTCGGTTTTCTCGCACTATGTCTTGAAAAAGAAGCCTGTTCTCGCTTCGGGAATCGGTGTTACGGTCGGCGCAATCATTATGATTGTCGGCTATTCAATCGGCAGAGCATTTATTTACAGCACACCTGAGGCAGCACTCTTAAAGCTTCCGTTCCAGATTCTTCAAGCAGTTGTAGGCGCAGTGTTCGGAATGCTCCTTTGCTGGAAATTCGGCATACATAAGCTTTATACAAACAAACTCATGAGGAGATAACGAAAAAGGACTGTCACGTTTTGTGCAGTCCTTTCTTATTAATTTTACGATTGACAGAACTTTGCTTCAATGCTATGATTCATTATATATTGTAAACGGAGCAACACTATGAGCAAAATTTTGAGCGACAATCTGATATATGAAATTTTGTCTGTCGTGGAAGAAATTCCATACGGTCGGGTTGCAAGCTACGGTCAGATTGCAAAACTTATCGGTCGTGACAAAAACTCACGTCTTGTCGGCAATGTACTCAGCCGTGCGGAATTTTACGGAAATTATCCGTGTCACCGTGTGGTAAACAGTTCGGGGCGAACCGCTCCCGGGTGGACGGAGCAACGTTCGATTCTTGAAAGCGAAGGCGTTGAATTCAAGCCGAACGGCTGTGTTGACATGAAAAAATGCCAATGGAAGCCATAAATTTAGCACCTCAAAGACGAAAATCTCTGAGGTGCTGTTTTTATTCTTCCGAATCCTTTTCAAATGTTTCTGCAACATCGACCAAAAGCTTACGAATCGGAAGATGCTGCGGACATGCCTTTTCGCACTTGCCGCACTTTATACAGTCCGACGCTTTCCTACCCTCCGAGGTGTGAACTTCAGAGTAATAATAATCGGCATTCCAGTCGTTATAAATTTTCTTTGCATTCATATCTGCAAACAAATCGGGAATCGAAATATGCTTCGGGCAGCCGTCCGTACAATAACGGCAAGCGGTACACGGTATCAGATTTTTGCTTTTAAATATCCCCTGAACCTTTTCAACGGCCGCAAGCTCGGTTTCATCAAGCGGTTTAAAATCCTTCATAAAGCTGATGTTGTCCTCTATCTGATCCATATTGCTCATGCCCGAAAGTACCATCATTATTCCCGGGAAACCTGCGGCAAAGCGCAGTGCATAGCTTGCATAGCTTCCGCCGTGCAGTTCATCGAAAACAGCCTTGGCGTCCTCGGGCAAATTAACAAGATTGCCGCCCTTTACAGGCTCCATAACAAGCACTGGCTTATTAAATTTTCGGCAAACCTCGTAGCATGCCCGGCTCTGAACTCCGGGATCGTTATAATCAACATAATTGAACTGAATCTGAACAACCTCAATCTGCGGATACTCGGTCAATATCTGCTCAAGCACCTCAGCCTTGTCATGGAAAGAAATTCCGACATGACGCACCTTACCCTCAGCCTTGAGTTCAAAAGCGGTTTCGTATGCACGACATGACTTGAACATTCTATAAGTCTCCGAATTCTGCGCATGCATAAGATAAAAATCAAAATAATCAACACCGCAGGCGGCAAGCTGACTTTCAAAAAAAGGACGAATATCCTCTTCTTTTTTAAAGAAAGAACCTGTCAGCTTATCCGTCAAGATATAACTTTCACGAGAATAACGGCCGGTAAGACATTCCCTGATTGTCGTCTCGCTCTTGCCCTGAATATAGCCGTGGGCAGTATCAAAATAATTAAAGCCTGCGTCCAAAAACGCATCAACCATCTTCTTGGTTTCTTCGATATTAACATCTTCGCCGTTCATCGGCAGTCTCATCATGCCGAAACCGAAGTTCTTCTTAATTCTATCCATTAGCAGCTGCTCCTTTCCTCTTTGCGTGTTTTTATTATATCACATATAAATTCTAAGTTCAATATTGTTAATTATCTATTGCTTAACGACATTTTTTATGATAAAGTATAGTCAGAAAAAGAAAGGAAACATACTATGAATTATAAATTTCACAACCCAATCTCCGAGGCATGGCACGCCGACCCGGAAGCAAGAATTTACAACGGAAAATACTGCATTTATGTTACAAGAAGCCTTCCCTATGAACAGCAGCTCAATCAGGATATGTTCATTTCCGACGATCTTGAACACTGGGAAAAAATTGAATCAATTATTGACATGTCCGATTTTCCTTGGGCAAAGAAAGCCGTATGGGCACCGACAATTATTAAAAAGGACGGCAAATATTATTACATTTTTGCCACAAATGATATTCATGAGGATAATGAGGGCGGAGGCCTTGAAATTGCCGTTTCCGATTCTCCGACAGGCCCTTTTAAAGGCTACCTCGGCAAATCCCTGATAGGTACAATAATTAACGGTGCTCAGCCGATTGACGCTCATCTTTTCAAGGATGATGACGGCACGATTTATCTTTACTACGGCGGCTGGAAGCACTGCAACGTGTGCAAGATGAATGAAGAAATGACAGGCTTTGTTCCGTTTGACGACGGTGAAACTTTCAAAGAAATTACACCGCACGATTACGTCGAAGGTCCTTGCATGATGAAGAGGGACGGAAAATACTATTTTATGTATTCCTGCGGAAGTTGGGGCGAAGGAACATACCGTGTGGACTATTCGATTGCCGACAGTCCGCTCGGCCCGTTTGAAAGCCTCGGAACAATTCTTTCCTCGCAGCCCGGAGTTGCCGAAGGCCCCGGTCACAACGGTTATTTTCTTCTCAACAACGGTGAAATGCTTATGGTTTACCACCGTCGCCGTGAGAACATCAAGGACCGAGACGCAAGATTTCTTTGCATTGATAAGGTCGAATTTGACGGAGATAAAATCAAACCGATAAAGATGACCTAAGGAGCGAATTCCATGGAAGCGAGAAAACTTATCGAAACGCTTGCAGTCGCCGAACGGCTCAAGGACGCAACAAGGCATTGTTATACCTCCGGCGGACGCAGAGAAAGCGTTGCCGAGCATTCGTGGCGAATGACTCTCATGGCCTATTTTGTCAGCGACGAATTTCCGGAAGCCGATTTTGAAAAAATCTTCAAAATGTGCATTATACACGACCTTGGCGAAGCGTTCACGGGCGACATTCCGACCTTTGAGAAGACAAAAGAAAATGAAAAGCAGGAAGAAAAACTTCTTTTTGATTGGCTTAAATCTCTGCCGGAGCCGTTTTGCTCGGAGATGACCGCACTTTACAGTGAAATGGCAGAAAGAAAAACACTTGAAGCGAAAATTTACAAGGCCATGGACAGTCTTGAGGCTCTTATTCAGCACAACGAAAGCGATATTTCAACATGGCTTCCGCTTGAATACGACCTGCAAATGACATACGGAAATGACAAAACAGATTTCTCGGAATATATGATAACTTTGCGTGAGCTTGTTCGGAACGACAGCATCGAAAAAATCAGACGGAGTGAAAATCATGAATGAGAAAATGCAATGGCTTGATTGGGCGATTGAACTGCAAAGCCTTGCGCAGGCAGTTTGACTAACATTAGAACTCCTTTTATATTGAAACGACAGGCTTTGATTTTTTTCACTTGAAGAACTTCCACCGCTTGCAGAGGAAAAGAACAACACCGAGCAAATAAAAATGTGCTTTGAAGCATATAGAAGCAATAATTGGCAGGTACAATTCGACTGAAAGTATAGACTATATTCAAATTAACCGTATCAGGTGTAATGTTGAATATAGTCTATTTTTTCAAAATACCTTAATGGTATAAATTATGACAAATTTATTATAATTGCATGTTTTAATAGTTACAATTATTTGTTGCAGTATAATTTGTTGTGTGATATAATCATTGTCGCTATTGGGAAAAATTTCAGAAAAGGTGAAAATAAATGAAACAGGTCATAAATAATATTTTTAATGTTTGTTTTTTTATCGTTTCAATAATGATTTTCGAGGTAGCGTTTTCGCAAATGATTCTTCAATCTTTTGTTGCGGGATTACTGATAATTCCGGTCGCTGCCCTATTTTTATATATTTGCATCAAAAAAACCGACCTTCTTGAAAAAATAAATTACAAAGCGGCTTGGTGGATTCTCAGGATCATATCAATCGCTTTTATGATGAAATTGGCTTTTTCCCTCGAAGTCGATTTTACATGGGACTGGGGCGGTCTCATCAACTCATCATACAACTATATTAAAACTTCTAAGGTTGACAAGCTTTACTATTATGCCCGATACCCCAACAATCAGTTCTGGCTGCTTTGCATGGTTTCCTTGTTCAAGGTCATTAAGCTGTTCGTCGGCAATGCCGATATTATTGTTTTCAAACGGGTATCAATGGCTGTCTCCGTTGTAATTATTCAAATTGCCATTGAATTTATCTACCGTTCCGCCAGGGTTATTTTTTCTGCAAAGAAGGCCTTTTTGGCCGGTATTATTACTTTGTTTTGTGCTCCGCTTTACCTTTACTCCGGATTTTTATACACCGACACTCCTTGTGTTTTAACTGCATCTATAATGTTGTTTTTATATTTTAAGATTCAAAAAAGTGAAAGAACTAAATCAAAAATCGTGTTTTATATTCTCTTCGGTATCACGGGAGCTTTTTCATACCTGATAAAAATAACGTCTATCATTGTTTTTGTTGCGATTTTAATCGGCATGATTTTTAATAAAATAACCTTTAAACAGTTTATGTGCTTTTTCTTAGTCAGCATTATAACGTTAGGTGTAACCGTTAAAGCTTTAGACACGGTAACCAAACCGATTTACAGGGATAAATTCGGTATCACAGAAGAGCTGGAAGCGAAAAATGAATTTCCTCCTACTCATTGGATAATGATGGGACTCGGCCACGGCGGATATTTTCAAAAGGACGTCAATTACACTGCAAGCTTCGATACATACCGTAAAAAGGAAGAAGCTAACATAAAAGAAATTAAAAAGCGAGTTAAGGATTACGGATTTTTCGGATTTTTAAACCATACCTTTTCTAAAAAAGTCATTCGCACCTTTGGCGACTGCACATTGGCCGGAAGCTTTTATGCGGGAAGAGAATCAATCTATAACAAAGGCATTTTTACAAGACTTCTTACATGGCATGGTGATCTTTACCCGATAAGCTTAATCTACTTCTGGATTTATTATATTTTTATAACCCTCGGCATTCTCTTTTCGGCGATAGAAAGCTTCAAGAAGAAAAGAACAGAAGAAAACCAAACGCTTCTCGCCGGCAGAATTGCAATTTTCGGAATTTTTAATTTCATGCTTGTTTGGGAATGTAACAGCCGATATATATTGGTTTTCGTACCTGTTTTAATCCTGCTTGCAACCGACGGACTTTCCTATTTTGTAAAAACATTTAAAAAATATTTGAACCTTAAAAAGGAGCTTCGCTAATTGCGACAGCTCCTTTTTTCAACAATATATGCATTTTTCAATGTCAGGCAAAACGGTGTAAATCGACTTGCCGATCATCTGTTCAAAATGCTCCTTGAATTCATACGTCTTGTTCCAACGGTCAACAGTAAACGGATGGATTCCATAGCGACGTGTTGTATCCACAAACCGTTTTTCAAGAATACACAAGCCGTTTGCGTCAGCCAAAGCGTCGCAGAGAATTATCAGCTTGTCGTAATCGTCATATTCAATGCCCTCAAGAAACGCCTTTATAAAATTGTATTGTTCGGCTGTAATATCCTTTTTCCCGATATCTGCATCAATATCTTTCACCGGGTAAGAATGAGTAAGGCACACCCTTGCGACTTCGTCCCATCCTCTTGACATTGCATAGTCATAACCGTCAATTATATGCCTAACGGCGGCAATACCGGTTCGTCTGCCTATGTCATGCAAAAGTCCGCAGATATAGGCTTTTTCGCTATCCAGTCCGCAGGCCTCGGCAATCAGCCGTGCCGCTTCGGCAACGTTGTACGAATGCTTAGTCCAAGGGCCGGGGTTCATTTCTCCTGCTATCTTAAGCTCTGCTATTGCTGTCTTTCTGTCGGGGAACATTGTTTAACCTCCTCGTATTTAAATCTGTTAAACAGTACTTTTTCTGCGCAAATCATCTTTACTTGAATCAAGTTTATTCCAGGGCAAATAGCTTACCGCCGTCGGTATTAATGTTCAAAGTACATTTTTCTCCGTTAAAACAAATCAAGCCCACCGACAATGCGATGGGCTTAAACTTTTTATATCTCAGGGATAACAACCTCAACCTCTTTGCCAAGCTCTGCCGACTTAACAATATGGTCGATGATAGCCTGGTTGTAGAGAATCTGGCTTGACGGGATCGGAGCCGGATCGCCGTTTGCGATAGCGTCGAGGAACGAACGGCATTTCTTATAGAAGAGACCCTTGCCCTTGTTCTCAAGGAGAGGAACAACTGTCTGAACCTGCTCGCCTGCAACGTCATGATAAATCGTCATCGGGCCTGACATCTCGCCGTTCCAGCAGTCTGTTGACGGGATTCTGAGAGCACCCTCTGTACCGAAGATGATCGTGTCACCCGGAGTGTCGGGATGCATAGCCCATGCAATACGGAAGTCGAGAATGATGCCGCCGTCAAGACGAACAAATGCCGCTGCGAAATCCTCAACGTTAAATCTTGCTGCATCTGTCGGATTGTTGTACTTCGGATTCGTGCCGAAGAAGTTTGATGTATAGCCCGTAACCGTGAGCGGCTTCGGATAACCGATAGCATTGAGAACAACGTCAAGAGAATAGCAACCGATATCGCCCATTGCGCCGATACCTGCGGTCTTTTTCTCAATGAATGTGCTGTTCGGAATACCGCGACGGCGTCCGCCGCCTGTCTGTATGTAGTAAATCTTACCAAGCTCGCCTGACTGAACAATCTTCTTAACCATCTTCATGTTCTCGTCGTTACGAGGCTGGAAACCGATTGAAAGAAGCTTTCCGCTCTCCTTCTCGGCCTTGCAGATTTCAACTGCTTCTTCTGTTGTAACGCACATCGGCTTCTCAAGAAGAACGTTTACACCGTGCTTGAGTGAATAGATAGTACACTCGGCATGTGTCATGTTGTACGTGCAAACACTTACGGCGTCAAGCTCAGGCTCGTTGTCGATAAGCTCCTCGTGATTCTTATAGAAATGTACATTGTCAAGGCGTCCGTCCTTGTTGTACTTTGCTGCAAACTTCTCAGCCTTGCCGGGAATGAGGTCAGCCATGGCAACGATGTCAACATCGTCCATGTCGAGATAGCTCTCAATGTGTGCCTCTGCGATCCAGCCTGTGCCGATAATGCCCACCTTGAATCTTCTGCCGGTTGAGACCTTTTCTTCCTCAACGGCCTGGGTAAATTGGTTCAATACTGCGTCAGACATATTAAATCTCCTTTATTTGTTAATTTCTTTAATGTAATCAATGCTCATTTTTGCGCACTCGAGCGGAGTTTTGTCAAGAGCGGGCTGATCCTGCTCTACAACGACCCATGATGTGCCTGCCTTCTTGCAAGCTTCGAGAATCTCGGGGAAATTCTGAACACCGTAGCCGCAGGGACGGAATCCAAAAGCCTCTTCCTCCTCAGCGTCCTGAGCACCGTCGTCAATTCCGATAAGCTGATAAAGCTTTGCCGGCTTGCCCTTGCCGCTCATGTGGAAATCCTTGAGGTGAACAACAGGTGCTCTGCCCGAATACTTTTCAACATACTTTGCCGGATCCTCGCCACCGACATTGACCCAACAGGTGTCAAGCTCGGTCTGAAGCTCATCGGGAGTGAGTGTCGAATAGAGAAGATCCAGTCCGTAAACGTCACCGACCTTCTTGAACTCAAAGTCGTGGTTATGATAAAGGAATGTTATACCGTACTTCTTACCGATAGCGGCAAAACGCTTGATTCCCTCAACCGTGTCGTCAAAAAGCTCCGCACCGGGGCGTCTTTCCTCAACGGCATACGGAATTGCGATATACTTGCAGCCGATCTCGGCATAAGTTGCAATCGTCTTTTCAGGGTCTGCATCAAGCTCATCATACGGAACGTGAGCTGAAATCGGCTCAACACCGACCTCGGCGCAAATCTTCTTAACCTCTTCTGCCGAATGGTCAAAAAGTCCTGCGAACTCGACTCCGTCGTAGCCCATATCCTTAACCTTTTTTATTGTACCTGCAAAATCCTCCGCCATAGCGTCACGAACGGAGTAAAGCTGCAAAGCAACAGGAAAACTCATAGTAAAACCTCCTAAACTGTGTTTTGTTTATTCTATCACATCACAAAACTTATTACAATATTTTTTTGTTAAATTTATTTAAAAATATACAAAAGGCATATGATAACCGCTCCGTAGAGTGCACCGAGCAGCATAAGCCACTTGTCCTTAAGGATAACGCTGATAGGATCACCGTCGGAATCGCCCTCAACGGTCAGGCTGTATTTCATGCAGATAACGATAACAAGCGGAATCGTGAAAACAATCTTGTTGGAATAAATCGCAATCGTTCCTGAATTAACGCACCAGAGTGAGTAAAAAACAATACCCAAGCCAAGTGTCATATACATGTTTTTGTCAAGGAAATCCTTGTTATAATACTTAAGAACCTTTCTTGTGTTTTTCTCAATGTTAACAATTTCACCACGGCGTTTGCCGAGACCCATATAGAAAGAAAACGCCATAACCGTCAGATAAAGCCAGCTTGAAACAGGAATGTCTGTGATGACCGAGCCGTAGAGAATACGAATGAGATAACCCGAAACAAGAATAAGGATATCAAGAAGCACAACATTTTTCAGCCCGAAACTGTAGCCGAGATTGAGTACAAGATACAGCGCAATCAGCAGCCAGCCGTAAAGGCTTTTGCCGCAGACAAGCCAATTTATCGCAACGGAAACGATGAACAATACGCAAGCAAGCACAACCGCACTTTTCTTTTGAATCTTTCCCGACGCAATAGGCCGTGTGCACTTCGTCGGGTGATGCCTATCCTTTTCGGCATCGCAGATATCGTTGATTATATAGACAACGGAGCTTACAAAGCTGAACACAACAAAGCCGCCGATAACATTCAAAAGCTTATCCTTTTGAAGCAAGCTTCCGCCGAAAATTATCGGGAGAAAGAGCAGTAAGTTTTTTATATAATGCTTCGGCCTTATGAGTCTGATATATTCTTTAAGCTTCATTTTTATGCTCCTTGTGCGTGGCAATCGCCTGAATAAGAATTGCCGCCGCCATAATAAGATACGGCAAAATCGGGAAATGATATCTCGGTCCGCCAACCAAAAGCATTGTTATTCCGATTGCACCGGCCACGGTGAATATAAACGGCATAAGCTTCGCCACTCTGCGCTTAACAATCAGGAATACAACACATGCAAATGCAAGCACAAGCGTTACCATATAAACACCCTGCGTCCAGATAACGATTATATCAGCAGCTGAAAGCTTCTCGTCCGATTGCCCTGTCATTCTGCCGATAAGTCCTCGATAAAAGGTCCCGCCGTTTCCTGCCGTTGCGTCGTTATAGAATGTACCGAGCGAATAGCCCTCGGAATAAAGTGTGACAAGCATTTTTTTCGGCATAAGCTTAATATATTCGCCCGGATTTTCCTTTATCCATTTCATTGCTTCGGATTTATAGAACGCATCCTTTTCTTTGAACGTCATTTCGCTTTTCTGCTTCTCCGAGAGATAGCCGGCTCCGCCTTCGCCGAAAACATCAAATTTTGATGTTCCGTCCGCACCGTCAGATGCACCCATAATTAGATTATATCCGCCTGTAGTTGCCTGATAAGCAAAATATCCGCACTTTGCATAGGCTGCTCCGCCGATAACGCCAACCGTCATCACTGCGCCGAGCACAAGACAAAGGTACTGCTTCAGCTTTGCTCTCTGCGTTGCAAGAAGCCAGATTCCTGCTATCAAAAATACTATGCCGAGCGGTCTTGTCCAGTTGGCAAGAGCAAAAAGAACTCCCGAAATAAGACATGCGTATGTTTTTCCTGTCACGAGCAAAGCAGTCGCAGCAAAGGCAAAGGCCATAAAGATAAGCTCAGTCCTCGCCTGTGCAACCTCGCCCCAAAACGTGCCCGTTGCGCAGAAAATTATAGTAAACCAATATTGAATTTCCGTATCGCCGAAAATTCTTTTGATTATATATATGCATGAAATCAGTATTGCATAAACGCAGAAAATATTGACGAATTTTATTGCCTCAATCGAACCCGTGAGCCTTATCAAGAGAATCATTAGATTGATAAGCCCGTTGCCGAAAATGTATGTGTCGTGAACATTGAGTGATGACGGATACCAAACGCCGTTTTTCACAGCAAGAGTTGCAAGCTCAAAATATCGCTGAGAATCCGAAGCAAGAACCACCTTATGAGTCAGCAAAACATAGACCTGTATTCCGAGCATTGCCGCCATTGCGATAATGCTCAGAATCTTTAAAACGGATTTATATTTCTTGCTGCCCGACGAAAAAATATCCAACGGTTTGGCAGCTCTGACGTCAAATATCTGCCTAAAAAACATGCTCTCACCCAATATGTTATTTTTCCTCTTTCTTCTTGTGGAAAAGAAGCTTGTCCACCGGGAAATAGATAAAGAACTGAACGGCAGAGCAAACCATTGTTGAGATGTTTGCCGCAAGTTGAGTTGCTATGCTGTGAGCGATAAGCCAACCCTGTATCGTCGGGGCAAGCCATGCCGAGAAGCAGATGAGTGCAACCGTGAAAACGATATAAATTGGCAAAGTAATTGCGATGTTGCTTGACGAACCGAAGGTTTTTTCACGATTAACAAAGAACGCAACAATCTGCGCAAGAATATTCGCGATGTTGAATGCAAGGAAATAACCGAAGCCCTTGCCCTCACCGACATAGTTGAACACAAACCATGTGAAATCCTGATTCATTATCGCCTTAATTTGCGGCAAAAGCATAATAAGATTAAGCGAAGCAAACTGAACAATACAAGCCAAGAGGCTTACAACGATGAACTTAACAAATTGCCAAAGGGTAACTATTCCCGAGCCTTTCTGCTCGGCAGTCTTATCAATGTTTTTTAATCCCATGGTAAACGTCCTTTCAAGAATAATACCGCTGGCAGCAAGATCCGCCGTATGCGAACCTTTCCTGTCAGCGGTAAAATTAGTATACCATCTGTTGAGAATAATTTCAATAGTATAGTGTTATTTTACGGGTATCATAAGCATCATCTTTTCGCAGATTTCGTCAGAGGTCAGCTCGTTTTCGCTCATAATATCCTCCACAGTCGCGTTATATTTCCTGGCAATGTCCCAAACCTTTTCTCCGCCGTTGCAGAAACAGATAACCAGCGAGGAATGTCTCTTTTTCAGCTCGGAATTTTCCAATGCCTTTAGACTGACAAGCGTGCGGCTTTCGCAGGTCTCTTCAATATCGGCACTGATATTCATTTCTGCTTTGAACTCTGCCCGTCCGTCATTTGTCAGTGTACAACTGTAACCGGTCAGGAAAAGCCTCGGTTCACAGTGAAGATTGCCGTCCTTAGCGTCAACCGAGCGTGAATATTCAAATCCGGCTTCCCTTTCGCAGAATGTCGGCACACCCTCGCCGTCTATTAAGATAAACTTTAACGGAATTTTTCCCGAAACAGTCATTTTGTCGGAGTTAAAACAGCATTTTACCTCCGGAGTCCGGGCTATGGCGGCATAAATCCTTTGCGGACTCATTGAGGACAGGTCAATGCTTTCACGACAAATAATGCTGTCACTTAGGTTTTGTAAAATCCGGGTAAATGATGCAGTTTTGTATTTTGCATCTATCTCCCTTTGCGTCGAATATGCGTCGGTTATAATGCAAATATCCTCTGCCTTGTATGCCGTCACAACAGCGCATATATCACAAGCGAGATTAAGATATTTGTATTCGCCGTCGTTGTCTGTTTTCGGCTCGGCCTGAACCTGGTCAACATTGAATCCGACGCTGACCTTACAGCTGTCGTCAATATTCTCAATATCTACGATTTCGCTAAACGGCAGATTATAATTCACGCAAACGCTTTCGTTCTCGCCGGTGGCCGAGCAATACATAACCTTGATAACAGCTTCACCCTTGAGAAGAATTTTACCTTTGATTATTTTTGTCTCGGATAGAACAGGAGATGCACAGGCGTAGAAAATTTTGCCAATCTCGCCGTCAGCCTCTTCTGTCTGGGAAAGCTGAAATTTTTTCATCACAACGGCAACAGCGTTATCCGTGCCGATTTTCTTTTTCTTCAGCTGAATTCCGTCACCCTCGGCATCTGTGATAAAAGAATCTTTTTTGATGCCGACGATTTTGAATCTGATGCTCACAACTCCGTGAACATCAATTCTCTTCTTGCTGACGGCACGGCAGTTTGCATATTCGGTCTTTGCCGAGGTGCAAAGCACCGCTCCATCATAAGCCTGCGAAAGCTCGGCAAATTTCGAAAAAGGATAATCCTGCTCATAGCAATAAATTTCATTTTTATCATCGGCATAAACTATGCGTATTTTTGCATTGCCGTCAACCGTCGCTCTGTCTCCCGAAATTTTTGAATTTGTGATGCTGTTCGTTACGCTGCACCTGAGAATTCTCATTATATCGGGGCAATAATCCGGCAAAGAAATATCACAATCAATGCCCTGCTCAGCAAAATTATCGTAAAGAACCTCCGTTATACCAATATCGGTTCTTGTCAGTTCAATGCTCATATAATCCACCTCTCTTTTTTTGTTTCACTTGATTATATGAAGGCTTACGGACAAATATGATTTTTATACCAAAACCAACGACCATTTCTTCTCTGCCAGCTTATTTTTTATTTCCGTCTGCTCATCTGCCGACGGAAAATTATTGTCAAAAGCATATCTTGACAAGGTAAGCTTTCTGTCACTGTTCAAAACGGTATCGTCAAATATTTTCAGCATACTTTCTCTTGAAAGCTGCTTGCACGGACCGAGATCCAAATCGCCGTAAATTGAATTTTCTGCGAACGAAACCTTTTCGAGGCTCGTGCAGTTTTCAAACATTCCGACAACCGTTCTTGAAACAATAAGATTGATTTCGCCGTTAATTTCCCTCAGCGCGATACAGCCCGAGAATGCGTGAGAAAAATCAATTATTTTGCTGTTTTCTCCGAATGTAACTTTTTCCAGCGATGTATCGCCGTAAAACGTGTCCTTTAAAGAAGTGCAGCTTGTTAGGTTTCCGAGCAAAACCTCTCTGAGTGCGGTTGAATTTGAGAAACCGCTTGTAAGCGAGGTAATCTTATCCGTGTTTCTCAATTCAATTCTGCGCAATGAGGCTTTCTGAGAAAACATTGACTGAAGCGTGGTTGCCGAGCTTAAATCAAGACCCAGCTCTGTAACATTGCCGTCAAAGTTACCTGCCGCCAAGTATTCCATATTTTTAGTGTTAAAAAACGGAAGCTTATATTCCTTTGTTCCGCCTGTCCACGGTGCATAATTGCTCCTCGTTTTGTCCGCCATCGCCGCATCGACAAGATCCCAGTTGTCCGCCTTGATTTGAGCTGCGGCAAGGGTTTTGTTTATATCGGCAATCTCCTCGTTAAGGGAGTGAACCTCCTCGGCGTGATCCTGTTTTATCTTTGCGATTTCCTCGTTCTTGGATTTTTCAACGTTCTTTGTGTTCTCGTTCGCTTCGTTGATTTTTGTACCCATTTCAACAATTTTCTTTTCGTAAGCATACTTCAATGAGTCGATTTCATCCTCATATTTTTTATAGGCTTCGGCAATGCTGTCCTGCTTAAATCTGTCAAAAAGAGTTTCGGTCGGCGAGAAGGTTTTGCAATCATCCGGCAGAAGCGACGAAACAACCTTGATATCCACCTTGCCTGCCGTAAGCACTGCTGCCCCATCATAACCGATAACGGAAAGTTCAAAGTCATGATCAACGGTCAGCACCTCCCATGGGACGGTTGCTGATGAGCTTTTTATCTCGATAATATAGTATTTATTCTGCGCCGTTCTGAAAATTGCCGCCTTGGTATCAAAAATTCTCCAGCTCGCATCAAAATGAAAGCGAAGTGAAATTGTTTCATTCGCATTTGCAGCAATAGCAATCTTCTCTGCGCCAAAGAGTTGCTGCTTTTCGATTCTTAAATCATAATTAACCATTTCATATCTCCTCTGCCTCCCCATAGCATCACTATTATTATAGCGAACATTTGTTCGATTTGTCAATAGTAAATTTGCACTTTACAATACAAACCTGATAATGTATAATATTTTCGGAAATTTTCATTGAAAAGAAGGTTTAAAACATGGAAATGGTTAAATTATCCCCCTTTGTTGCCGACAACATTTGGGGCGGAACAAGACTTATCACAGAATACGGTATCAAAACCGATAAAGACCCTGCCGCCGAAGCATGGGTACTCTCCTGCCACCCGGCCGGTCCGTCAACGGTTCTCAATGGTGAATTTGAAGGTAAAACCTTGCAGGAGGTCTACCTCGCCGACAAGAGCATCTGCGGCACAAAGGGAGAAAAATATGAGTTTTTCCCTCTGCTTATAAAGTTCATTGATGCCAAAAGAGACCTCTCGATTCAGGTTCACCCTGATGACGAGTACGCAATGAGGGTTGAGGGCGAATACGGCAAAACGGAAGCGTGGTATATTCTCGACTGCGAACCCGATGCGGAGCTTATCCTCGGATTCAATCGCAACGTTACGGTTGAAGAATTCAAAAAAGCCGCTCAAAGCGATGCAATGATGGATATTTGCAACAGGGTCAAGGTCAAAAAAGGTGACGTTTTCTTCATCGAATCCGGCACAATGCACGCAATATGCAAAGGCATACTTCTTGCCGAGGTTCAGCAGAATTCCAACACAACCTACAGAATCTATGATTACGGCCGTCTCGGAAAGGACGGAAAGCCCCGTGAGCTTCACGTTGACAAGGCTGCGGACGTTACAAAGCTCTGTCCTCCGTCAATTCCCGACTCATCGAAGCGAGAGGTTGAGAAGTTTGACAACGCATCCAGAAGCAAGCTCACATCATGCGACCTTTTCACAATGTACGAGTTAAGTGTCGACGGTAAATATTCTTCTGTTTGCGACGAGCAGTCGTTTGTTTCCCTGCTCTGTCTTGAGGGCAGTGCCGAGATTGAATGTGCCGGCGAAAAGCTCGCAATGAAGAAAGGCGAAAGCATTTTCATTCCGGCAAACAAGGGTAAATTCACAATCAACGGAAATGTGAAAATCCTTGAAACAAGATTATAATTTGCAAAGTTATATAGAAAAAGAGGTTCCGATCGGAGCCTCTTTTTGCATTTAAAATTGTCTTTTAACCCTCTCTTTGAGTTTCGGCGTAATGCCGCATTTAAGAGCTTTCGGAAGCTGAGCTTCCGCTTCCTCTCTTGTGATTTCGCCTGCGTTGTATCTTGCCATAACCTGAACATCCTTGTCTCTGAGCTTATAGAAAAGATAGATGAATGACGTTATCACAAGTCCGATACTCGGAACAAGTATATATGTTACCCAAAGTCCGTTGAGTGCCGTTGCGCTCTGAACAATGTGTAGCCTTTCGATATCGGCAAAGCTTTCCGCTTCGATCTTGGTCCAGTCAAAGAATGTTAGAATTGCAAGGCCAAGTGATGATGCGATTGCTGCGGCAATTTTCGTTGTGAATGTCTGAATTGAAAATGTGATTCCCTTTGCGTCAACGCCCGTTTTGTACTGGCCGTATTCCGCACAGTCGGGAGTGAACATAAATCCAAGCGTACCGGTTACACTGGTAAAAATTCCTCTGACAACCGTCAGCACAACGAAAAGCATTTTGTTCTGCCAGCCGATGAAATACATTGCCAGTCCGAGAACCGCCGCAACGGTATTGCAGATAAAGAACAGCTTGAATTTGTCGAATTTCTTAGAAATAACAGGAATGAGCAAAGCCGCAATGACAGACGGAACGACGCCGAGAATTCCGAGAATAATATTGAAGTTCGCACTGCCGAAAAGATAATACGAAACGAACAGTGCCAGTGCGTTGTTTGTCATAAGACCGTTGGCACAAAGATATCCGAGGTAATAAATAAGCAAATATTTATTATGTGCAAGATATGTCAGCATTCTCTTGATTGAAAAGGTTTCCTCCTCAAGCTCGCCGTGGTAGTTTCTCTCCTTGCCGGCAAAGCAGAGCGGAATCATGAAAAGAAGTCCGAGAACCGAAAGAAGAATTACCGTCGGGCTGAAGCTCATTCCGACCTTTTCGCTGACAAGCAAGGTGCAAAGCAAGCCGGATATACCCATACCTGCGCTACTGAACAATCTGCCAATCGACATGAGCGTGTTACGCTCGTTAACGTTATCGGTCATCGTTGTTACCATGCTGTAAATCGGAACGTCACAGACTGTATAGCTTGAATCCCAAAGCAGATAAGCAATCATAAACCATATAAGCTTACCCGTCTGAGCCATGCCGCTCGGGATTATAAACAGAAGAACCGTTGCAATCGGCACAAGTCCGACGGAAATGCGAATCCATGGCATACATTTTTGCTTATTTTTGAATTTTATTTTATCGAAAATTATGCCGAACATCGGATCATTAACGGCATCCCAAATCTTGACAATCAATGTAACAATCGCAATTTTGCCAAGGTCGATTCCGTTCATCATCAGATATGTTGCCATGAACGTTGTTACAACATTATAGAAAATATTCTGTCCGATAAAGTATGTCCAGTAGCTCACACGCTCGCCGAGCTTTGTCGTGTAATCGGCCGGTGCCAAAATCTCCTTAATTTTCATATCGTGCCCCCTTTTTCCATCTGATTTGATTATACATTTTTTTCATTTTGCCGTCAAATAAAAAATCCGGGGTTGTTTTTGTCTGAAATGCCGAAACTATGCAAAAAAATACATCGGCAGATTGCTCCGCCGATGCCTTGTGTTCAATTTAATCAGAAGCCTCTTACAGCTCTTACAACCTTTTCGCAGTCTTTTGCGTCCATAATCTTCGGAACAGGATAGAGCGGGTTGCCCTCTTTGAGCGCACGCTCAACTATTGTCGGAATATCCTCGTCCTTAATGAAATCGAAGTGCTCGGGAATGTTCATGTTCTTGTTCATCTGCTTTATAGCGTCGATAAAGTTCATAGCCTTGTCCGCCTGCGAATATCCGCCGATACCTACAAGTTCAGCAAGCTTTGCGAGCTTCTCATAAGCGGCGTCGCCGTAATACTCAAGAACATGCGGAAGAATAACAGCGTTTGCAAGTCCATGGGGTGTACCGTAAATACCACCGAGGTTATGAGCGATTGCATGAACGTAACCTACATAAGCTCTTGTGAATGCCATTCCTGCATAGAACGATGCAACAAGCATATTTTCACGAGCCTGAAGATTTTTGCCGTCATTGTATGCTGTTTCAAGGTTTTCAAAGATGAGCTTCGTTGCCTTCTCGGCATAGTCGTCGGTGGACTTAACTCCGCTGAGACCGATATAAGCTTCAACAGCATGAGTAAGAGCATCCATGCCCGTTGTTGAAGTGATCTTCTGCGGAAGTCCTGTTGTAAGCTCAGGGTCAAGAACCGCATACTTCGGACGAAGCTTCGGGTCATTGATAGCGTACTTCTCATGAGTCTGCATGTTTGTAACAACAGCGGCAAGGGTAGTCTCTGAGCCTGTACCTGCGGTTGTCGGAACAGCGAAGAACGGCGGAAGCTTATGTCTGATTTTCAGCTCGCCTCTCATCTGAGAAACACTCTGGTTCGGGTTCATAACTCTTGCGCCTGCGGCCTTTGCACAATCCATCGGAGAACCGCCGCCGAATGCGATAATACCCTCGCAGCCGTTCTTGAGGTAAAGTCTGCGTGCTTCCTCAATATTCTCAATAGACGGGTTCGGCTGAACTCCGTCATAAACCGTATATTTAATTCCCTGAGCGTCAAGCTGCTCAAAAAGACCTGCAAGCAGGTTGAGGCTCATAAGACCCTTATCCGTAACAACGAGAACGCTTGAAATGCCCTTTGACTTTACAAGTGCCGGAAGCTCCTTAACAGCACCGGGACCTTTGAGAAGCTCAGGCTCCGACCAGTCGAAGAAGCACTCGGCAACCATAAAGGTTTTCTGATATGCTCTGTAAAAAGCTTTTTTTGCCATATCTGCCATAAAAAAGACCTCTTTTCGTTTTTAATAAATATATTTTACCAAATATAACCATGCTTTTACAAGGGGTTGGAGGAATATTTTTAAAAAATATTTGATTTATCAACCGCTTTTTTCCATTCCTCGGCAATAAGCATGTGACCTGCGATTGACGGATGAGTTCCGTCCCACATAAAATACTCGGTTTTCGACCCTGCGATTTTCTCAGAGAATTTATCGTAAAGCGGAACAAAAACATCTGCCGAACTTTCGGCAACTCGTTTCGCCGCCGCTCTTGTGAGCTGAATTGCGGCTGATTTATAATCCATCGCTTCCTGCGTTTCGTCTCTGTCAGGACGGCCGTAATCAACCTCGCACTCAACGTGCGGTGTGTAGCGATAGGACAAATCATCCTTTGAAAGAGGGAAATAAAACGGTTCGCAAACGATTATTTTCGTCTGCGGCAAAGCGTTTCTTGTCAGCTCTATCATCTTGATAAGGTTCTTTTCGTAAGTCTCCTCGACCTCTTTGAGCGAAAGACCGTTTAAAAAGCCGAAAAGTCCGTCATTTGTTCCGACAAGAATACTGAGCACCGTCGGGGCATTGTCAATAACGTCCTCCTGCCATGTTTCAAGCAGCTTCGCCGTCGTTGCGCCCGAATAGCCCTTGTTTATAAATCTCGGCCTGCGCTCAGAATTTTCATATGCCGCTTTGGCCGCAAGGATAAACTGATACCCATGACCCATGATGTGGTTGCAGTCCATTTTTCGTCCACGATTGCCGTCGGTTATCGAATCGCCCGAGAAAAGAACAATGTCGTTACCGTTAAGATACATCATTTTTTCAACCTCGTTTCAAAGCAGAGCCAACCACAGCTTTCGTGCCTGCCGACGACCTCAAAGCCGTACTTTTTAAAGGCATCAAGAACATCCTGCTCCCTTGTGTCGATAATTCCTGAAGTGATATAAATTCCGTCGTCTTTAAGGAATTTGCCGACATCTTTTGTAAACATTACGATGATATCGGCAACAATGTTTGCAACGACAACATCATACTTGCCGCTGACCTTATCGGTCAGATTGCCCTGAAATACAGTATATTTCGGTTCAGTGAAGCCGTTCATTTCGCCGTTTTCCCTTGCTGTCTTCACCGCAAGCTCGTCGATATCAACGCCTGTTGCGCTCTTCGCTCCGAGCAAAAGTCCGGCTATGCCGAGGATTCCGCTTCCGCAGCCGATATCGAGCAATTCGGTGTCCGGTGTTATGTGATTTTCAAGCGTTTCAAGGCAAAGGCGTGTTGTGTCATGTCCGCCGCTGCCGAAAGCAAGTCCGGGTTCAATATCAAGCACTGTTCTGCCCTGCGGATCATAGTCATTATCCCAAACAGGGCGAATCAAAAGCTTTTTGCCGACGGGCATAGGCTTGAAGTACTCTTTCCAGTTATTCTCCCAGTCCTGATTGCGGCACACGCTGAGGTCAATCTCGTGCTTGATACCCTCTGCATTGTAACGCTCGGAAAGAAAAGCAACAGCCTCGGCCGGGCTTTCCTCGGGAGAGATATAAATATGAATTGTTGCCTTGTTCCTGTCCTTTTTCAGCAGATCCTCGTCAATCAGGTCGATATGGGCAATCTCCCATGCCGCTTGTTCGAGGTCGCTGTAATCCTCGATATAAATTCCGTAGGGAACGACCATCTGAGCAATGTTGCCTGCCGTTTCAACGTCCTTTGAGTCAATGTGAATTTTTACTTCTGTCCAGTCCAAAAATCATGCCTCCTTATTTAATCCAGCCGATGCCGTTTTTGATAAGCTCGGGAATATTGATCATCGCCTTAAAAAGCACATTTGAAAATGTTCTGATCGCCGTTATAATGTAATCTCCGAAGTTAAAGGTCTCCGTTTGCTTATTTTCAAGCGGCTTGATCTCATCGGGATTCGCAGTATAGGCAAGCTTTGTTCTTACCGCCGCATGGTCGGAAAGGTGTCCGTCCCATGAAATCTCATCGCAGTCAAAGTCGTCGTAAACAGCCTCGAGCAGTTCAAATGAGACGCCTGCTCCGTCACGATAATAAACATGGTCAAGCGTATCCCAAACTCTCGGATATGCGCAGCCGTAACGCTCATACATTTCGCCGTATGTAAAATCATAATTGCCGCTGTTGTTATATTCGATCCAGGCATCCTTGAAACCGTGGCCGATGAAATTATCGAGCAGCTTTTGGCAAAGGTCAATCTTGTACTGTCCGCTTTTATAACCGTCACGGAAAACAGAATAGTTCGTGTTGAAATCGCCCGTCAATATAACAGCTCTGTCAGTACCGGAATGCTCCTCAATAAGCTCGATAAGCTGATCAAATTGATCGGCCTTTGCAAGCATGGACTTTTCGTCCTCCCATGCGTCGGCATGAATATTGTAAACGTCAATAAAAACTCCGTCGGCAATCTCAACCGTGCAATAGAGTATGCCTTTCGGTGTCAGCTCGTCCGAGCCGCAGTCATACACTCCGTATGCCGTTCTCCACGGAACTCTGCCGACGTTATAAATCGGATATTTCGAGAAGAAATTCAGTCCGTCGCCGACGGCAACTCCGCCGCTCGTCAGCGTTGCATATTCCATATCAAGATTCTTTTCAAGAATCGGGTGGAGGTTAAAATCCTCCTGTGCGCTGAGAATGTCACAGTCGGAAGCATTGATCTGCTTTGCAATAAGCTTCGTCGCCTTGATCGGATCACGCTTGGTCGAAGAAAGTGCAGCAGGAATCGGGAGTCCGTCAACATTGAACGAAACAAGGTTCAGCGTACCCGTTATTGTATTGTCGTCCTCGGCGAAGGCGAGCGAAGTACATCCGACGAAAAGCATAATCGCCAAGAAAACACTGATTATTTTTTTCATAGAATACACCTTCATCAAAGCAAATCTGCTTTCGGTTTAATCTCCTTAAGTCCGTGGTTATAGAGCTTCCTGTTTTCAAGTGCCCACTGTCTCGGAGTAAAATCACCCGACTCAACCTCGGAAACAGCCTGCGAAATTTCATATATCCTTGCATCGAGTAAGTCGAGCTGCGCAAGGATTTCCGCTTCAAGGAACATCGGTCTGACCGCCGCTCCGAACTCCGGCTCACCGTGGTGCGAGATAACCATATGCTCAACGAGCGTAAGCAATTCTCTGTCCGTGCCAAGCTCCTCGCCTATTTTTTCAATATTCATTGCGCCCTTAACAAGGTGACCGATGAGAGTTCCCTCAACAGTGTATCCGGAAGCAATTCCCGTTTCAGAAACCTCGAATTCGCCTATTTTCGCAACGTCATGCAGGATAACGCCCGAGAAAAGCAAATCCTTTTCAACCGAGGGATAAATCTCAACAATGCTCTGCGCCATTCTGAGAATTGAAAGCGTGTGATAAAGCAATCCGCCTCTGATTGCATGATGAAGCTTGAACGCCGCCGGCCAATAGAGCATTGCCGTCTTGTTCTGCTCAAGCACCGCCATAACGAGCGTTTTAAGCTGTGCATTCTCAAAGTCATTGACAACATCAACAATCGCCGAATACATTGCCTCTCCGTTATATTCCGCACTCGGAACATAATCCTCAATGCGAACGCCGTCGTTTTCGTTTGCAAGTCGAACCCTGTCAAGACGCATCTGCGGTGCGTCGTTGAACATTGAGATTGAACCTCGAACCTTTAGCAATGAATTCTGCTTTATAAATCCGAAAATTTCTTCCTTATAATCCCAAAGCTTCGCTCCGATTTCGCCCGAGCTGTCCGTCAGGGTAAGGTCAAGATAAGGAACTCCCTTAGCCGTCTTTTTTACTTCAAGATTCTTTACAAGACAAAAGCCTTCTACCGTGCCGTTGTCGTTTATTTCTACAAAATTCATATGAACCTCCCCAATGAGATAAATATATATTGATTGTATCACATATAAAGGAAAAAAGAAAGAATTTCCTTGCAAAAGATGACGCCGTATGTTAAAATTTTTTTATTAAGGCAACTGACGTTGTATTTTCTCAACGTTTTGCCGAGAGAGGGTGCTTTAATGGGCAAAAATTATCATTTTTTTGCAATGCTTTCAAGAATGAAATATATCAATCGCTGGGCATTGATGAGAAACACATATATGGAGAACATCAGCGAACACTCGCTTGAGGTCGCAACCGTGGCTCATTCGCTTGCCGTTATTCACAATAAACGTTTCGGCGGCAATGTTAACGCAGAGCGTGCGGCGGTTCTCGGAGTTTTCCACGATGCGCCAGAGATTATCACAGGCGACATGCCGACTCCCGTCAAGTATTACAGTAAGCAGATTCGTGACGCTTACAACTGCGTTGAAGACGATGCGTGCAAGGCTCTTTTGGAGATGATTCCCGAGGATATTCGTGAGGAATATAAGCCGTTTTTTATCAAGCAGGAGGCCGACCGTCAGCTTTGGAAATTTGTCAAAGCGGCGGATAAAATCTGCGCTTACACAAAATGTGTTGAGGAATCTAAGGCAGGCAATCATGACTTTGACAAGGCGGCCAAAACAAACCTCAAGGGTCTTGAGGAGCTGGATATGCCCGAGGTCAAGTGCTTTATGGAGGATTTTCTCCCGAGCTACAGCCTGACGCTTGACGAAATGAACTAAGATAATTATTATTTGAGAGAGGTATAGATATGGGTAAGTATACAAAAGAAGACATTCTCAGAATGGCGAGAGAGCAAAACGTCAGATTCGTGCGACTCCAGTTCACGGATATTTTGGGCTGCATGAAGAACGTCGCAATCACCGTCAATCAGCTTGAAAAGGCACTTGACAATGAATGCATGACCGACGGTTCTTCCATTGAGGGCTTTGTTCGTATCGAAGAATCGGATATGTATCTCTATCCCGATTACGATTCATTCGTTGTTCTTCCGTGGAATCATCTTTCCGACGGCAAAACGGCTCGTCTTATCTGCGACGTTTACTGCTCGGACAGAACGCCTTTCATCGGTGACCCGAGAAACGTGCTTAAGCGTGCAATCAAAAAGGCCGATGACATGGGATATAAATTTAACGTCGGCCCTGAGCTTGAATTCTTCCTTTTCCATACGGATGACGAGGGCAGACCGACAACCAAAACTCATGACAAGGCCGGTTATTTTGACCTTGATAACGTTGACCTCGGCGGAGACTGCCGACGTGACATGTGCGTCGCTCTTGAGGATATGGGCTTTGAGATTGAAGCATCTCACCATGAGTGTGCAGAGGGTCAGCACGAAATTGACTTTAAATACGGCGATGTTCTCACCGTTGCTGATAAGGTTATGACATTCAAGTATGTCGTCAAGAAGTATGCACAGCTTCACAATCTCTATGCAACCTTCATGCCGAAGCCGATTTACGGCATTGCCGGCTCCGGTATGCACACAAACATGTCACTCTTTGACAAGGACGGCAACAATGTTTTCTGTGACCCGAACGGACAGTACGGACTTTCCGAGACCGCTCTCCACTTCGTTGCAGGCATCATGAAGCATATTAAGGCAACAACGGCTATCAACAATCCTCTTGTCAATTCATATAAGAGACTTGTTCCGGGTTACGAAGCCCCGGTTTATATCGCATGGTCAGCATCCAACCGTTCCGCTCTTGTCCGTGTTCCTGCCGCAAGAGGCAAGGGAACGAGAGTTGAGCTGAGAAGCGCAGACCCGTCCTGCAACCCATATCTCGAAATGGCTCTTTGCCTGCTTGCAGGTCTTGACGGAATCGAAAAGGGCTATATGCCGCCCGAGTCAACCGTTAAGAACATCTTCGACATGAGCATTGAAGAACGCAAAGCCGCTAAAATCGAATCGCTTCCCGGCACACTCGAAGAAGCCATTGATGAGTTCGAAAAAAGCGAATTTATTAAGGAAGCTCTCGGCGAGCATGTTTATACAAAGTTTATTGAGGCAAAACGTCGTGAATGGGACAGCTACCGTACCAGCATCTCCCAGTGGGAAATCGACACCTATCTTGCAAAATATTAATTGAATTAAATCATAGTAAATCCCTGCACCTTGTATTACGCAATGTGCAGGGATATTTTTATGTTCTTTAGTTATTGTCAGATTTTGAAATAAAAAAGTCCGGACCTTTTTCTTTGAGCAGAATCAATGAAACCTCCAGCAAAAGTTTAAAATGCAAATCCGAATCATCAAGCGGAATTTCAAAATCTTCTTTCATTTTTCTGATACGATATAGAATCGTATTGCGATGGGTAAAAAGTGCCTCGCATGTATCTTTAAGCGAACGGTCACACGTCAGATAATAGTACAACGTTTCACAATATTGACTTCCTTTTTTTCTGTCATAATCCGCCAGTGAAAGAATTTTCGGGGAAACTAATCCGTCATATCTCTTTATTATGTTTAACATAATCGGGAGTGTTAATTGTGAAACGGAGAAAACATTATCTTCAACATTTTCGTTCACAACTACATTCAAGGCTTCAAGAACTAAATTATACATTGTCGGAATGTCGAAAAGCTCATTTATCGGATTTGAAATTACAATCTTAAGGTGAAATTCTTTCGCTAAATCTTCAAAATCCTTGCGGTCATATCCTTTTTGCAGAAACATAAACACCTTGCCTTTATGCAAGAAAGGGTGCGATTCGTAAAATCTGTATGTCAGCTCATCCTTTAATAAGCTTTTTCCGATGTATTGCGAATGATAAGCAACCAGATCAATTAATGCGAAAGCAACAGGATGAAAATCGGCAAGATAAGTTGATGATATTTGCAGTTTAAAATATGATTGCGATTGGAATCCTCCGTCCAAAAGATGTATCAT
>CALBHM010000242.1 GCA_937892835.1 uncultured Ruminococcus sp.
CGGCAGTGGGATTCGAACCTACGACCAATCGGGTATGAACCGAGTACTCTAGCCAGCTGAGCTATGCCGCCATATGTTTGTCGCTCTTATATCTTCAAGCGACTTGCTAATTATATAGCATAGAATGGAAAATGTCAAGTGTTTTTTTGATTTTTTTCAAGATATTTTATAATAAATCGACTTTGATATAAAAATTAATTCAAACAAACAAGAATTGTAACATTTGTGTCAATTTTAAAAAAGTTGATTGAATATAAACACAAATAATGATATAATTTGAGACGGTATAATTTTACCGAAATAAGTCATGGAGATGTATTTTTAGAAATGAAAAGGGATTTTATAGGGAAAGCGATTTTTTTGGTTGCATTCGTTGCAATTCTTGTTGTTTCCGTTTACGGATTCAGCGGAAAAATGATGGAAGAACGGCATGATGCACTGAATAAAACAAGCGAAACAACAGTTGAGAAAAAAGCCGAAAATAAAGAAGAAAACACAACGGAGAAAACAGCGGAAGCAACCACTGAGCCTGAGACGGAAGAGAGTAGGGAACTTCCGAAATCTACGGATAAGCTGGTATGCTTTACCTTTGATGATGGCCCGTATGCACCGGTTACGAATAAAATTCTTGATACCTTGGAAAAATATCATGGCAGGGCAACATTCTTTGTCGTCGGCGACAGAGCGGCTACATATTCAGACGAGATTGAGAGAGCGTCAAAAATGGGCTGTGAAATAGGAACTCATACCTATTCTCATGTCAATCTCAACACTCTTTCCGTTCCCGAGATGCAAAAGGAAATCAGAAAATCCTGTGATGCTATTTCAAAGTATTCGGGTAAAAAAGTCAAGGTTCTCAGACCGCCCGAGGGTGCGGCGAACGAGACGGTTAAGGCTAACGTAAATATGCCGATGGTAATGTGGAGCGTCGATTCCCGTGACTGGGACTACAGAAATGCCGACAAGGACTATCAGACCGTTATGGATAATGTCTTTGACGGAAGTATTGTTCTTATGCACGACCTTTATCCTGCGACTGCGGACGCCGTTGCAAGGATTATTCCCGAGCTTGCAAAGCAGGGATATAAATTTGTTACATTTTCCGAGCTTATGAAGATCAGGGGAGTGGACGTTGAGCCGGGTGAAAAGTATTTCAACGCAACGCCGCAGACACCTGCCGAGGATTGTGATGACGCCGGTTGAGAAACCGACTGAGAATATATGTAATTGATTTTTGCGACTACATAGTAAAAAGGAGGACGACATATGAAATTTTTTGATGAACTTTCTGCTTATGACAATGAGGTCTATTCGGCATGCGAAAGCGAGCTTGAACGTCAGCAGCGCAATATTGAGCTTATAGCTTCCGAAAACATTGTATCAAAGGCCGTTTTGCTTGCCGCAGGAAGTGTCCTGACGAACAAGTATGCCGAGGGATATCCGTCAAAGAGGTATTACGGCGGCTGTCAGTGCGTTGACGTTGTTGAAGAAATCGCACGCAACAGAGCAAAGGAGCTTTTCGGGGCGGAGCATGTCAATGTTCAGCCGCACAGCGGAGCAAACGCAAACCTTGCCGTATTTTTTGCACTGCTTAATCCGGGCGACACCGTCATGGGAATGAATCTTCAGCAGGGCGGACACCTTTCGCACGGTTCACCGGTAAACATCTCGGGTAAGTATTTCAATGTCGTACCCTATGGCGTCGATGAAGTGACAGCAAGGATAGATTATGACGAGATGGAGCGAATCGCTC
Source organism: uncultured Ruminococcus sp. (assembly GCA_937892835.1). Lineage (GTDB taxonomy): Bacteria > Bacillota > Clostridia > Oscillospirales > Acutalibacteraceae > CAG-488. Next base: position 1,754 of record CALBHM010000242.1, read on the forward strand.
TGGAGTGCAAGCCGAAGCTTATCGTTGCCGGCGCAAGCGCATATTCAAGAGTAATCGATTTTCCTCGCTGCCGTGAAATTGCCGATAAGGTCGGTGCATATCTCATGGTTGATATGGCTCATATTGCAGGACTGGTTGCCGCAGGAGTTCATCCGTCACCCGTGCCGTATGCCGATATCGTAACGACCACCACTCATAAGACCCTCAGAGGACCGAGAGGCGGCATGATCCTTTGCAAGGAACAGTTTGCAAAGCAGATTGATAAGGCTGTTTTCCCGGGAACGCAGGGCGGGCCGCTCATGCACATTATAGCTGCAAAGGCTGTTGCTCTCGGCGAAGCCTTGACAGATGAATTCAAGGATTATCAAAAGCAGGTAGTGAAGAATGCCTCGACGCTTGCCGATGCGCTCATGAAAAAAGGAATTGACATTGTTTCCGGCGGAACGGACAACCATCTTATGCTGCTTGACCTTCGCAATAAGGGCATCACGGGTAAGGAGCTTGAGCACAGACTCGACGAGGTTCGCATCACGGCAAACAAAAACACGATTCCGAACGATCCGCAAAGTCCGTTCGTTACAAGCGGCCTGAGAATCGGAACACCTGCCGTCACGACCAGAGGCTTTAAGGAGCCTGAAATGGAGCTTATCGCAGGTTGGATAAGTGATATTATCAATGATTTTGACGGGAATAAGGACAGAGTTCTCGCTGAGGTTCAGTCGCTTTGTGAAAAGTATCCGCTTTACAGTGAATAAATTAAAAAGCTGCCGTAACAAAGATGTTGCGGCAGTTGTTTCTTGGATTATTTTATTTTATTATATTTTTTGCCGCCTGTGACAGGGCGGATTTTTTGTTTTCAATACGTTCGTTGATAACCTCGTCAAGCAAAAATTCGAGAGTTTCTCTTATCATCGTTCTGTCAATTCCGAGTGCCATAATGTCGTTGCCGTTTATATCAAGCTCCGAGGTCTTGAGACAAGCATGATTCTCTTTCATGAACTCAATTTGCTCCTGTGCCACATGAACCGCATCTGCTTCTATGTCAAAAAATTCAGGGTTCTTTCCGTGAGCGTCAGCGAGTATAAGCTTTAATGTATCCTTAACATTGTCGATGTCGTATTCAGAGCAAAGCTTTGCCAAATGAAAACGGTTGCCGTCGGGTCGTTCGTCATGCAGGCGGATAATTGTAGTTATGTGTTTGATCTCGGCGTTTGAAAAGCGAAGTCTGTGAAGAATATTTTCCGCAGTTTCCGCTCCCTTTTGGGGATGACCCTTGAAATGGCCGACTCCCTGTGAGTCAAGCCTGAACATTGACGGCTTTTCGATATCATGCAGCAGGGCGGCGACCCTCAAATCGGATTTAGGTTCAATGCTTGGCACAACCTTGGTTGTGTGCGTCCAAACGTCATAAATATGATACGGCGTGTGCTGCAAGAATCCGTCCTCGGCGGCAAGCTCTGGGATAATTTCAAAGATTACGCTTTTATAATCGGTGAGTATCTTTTCAATATTTTGACCGCAGAGCATTTTTATCAGCTCGACCCGAATTCGTTCTTTTGAGATGTTTTGAAGCAGAGAACGATTATTGATTATACTTTGCGAAGTTTTTTCGTCAATATCAAATCCGAGCACGGAAGAAAACCTGATTGCACGGAGAATCCTCAGCGCATCTTCGTTAAAACGTATATCGGGATTCCCGACACAGCGAATTGTTTTGCTTTTTATGTCATTCTGACCGCCAAACGGGTCAATAATGCCTGTTTTGGGATTATATGCCATTGCATTCACGGTGAAATCACGGCGTGAAAGGTCGTCCTCGATTTTTTGGGTAAAAGATACATTTTCGGGGTGGCGGTTGTCCGAATATTTTCCGTCAACCCTCATTGTCGTTATTTCGACAGGCTCGGAGTCGATGATGACCGTTACTGTGCCGTGTTTTATTCCCGTTGCAATAGTGCGGAATTTCTTAAAAACGGCTCTTGTTTCGGCAGGGGTAGCCGAGGTTGTCATGTCCCAGTCGTTCGGAGTTCTGCCCATAATCGAATCACGGACACAGCCGCCGACGGCATAGGCCGAATAGCCGCTACTCTCGAGCAGGGCAATGGCTTTCAGAATCTTTTCGGGACAATTTATATGCATCGTTTTCACCTCTTTACAATTCTACCATTTTACGATATAATTTTCAATATCAAAACCGAGGTGATATGATGAATATTCAGATTTACGGCAAGTCAAAGTGCTTTGATACCAAAAAGGCGGAGCGTTACTTTAAGGAACGCAGAATCAAGTATCAATACGTCGACCTTGAAAAATACGGCATGAGCACAGGCGAGTACAGAAACATTAAGACAGCCGTCGGCTCGATGGATGATTTGATAGATGAAAAGTCAAAGGCATATGAAAAGTGCTTTATTAAGTATCTTGCATCGAAGGAAGCTGTTGAAGAAAAGCTTTTGGAAAATCAGTCTCTTTTCAAAACGCCGATTGTCAGGAACGGCAAAAAGGCAACTGTCGGCTATAAGCCGGAAATATGGAAAGAATGGGAATAAAGCCTTGCAATAATTCGTTTAATGTGTTATTATACATAGAGAAATTAAAAGAAGGAGTTTTTTCAATGAAAAATACTGTCATTGCTTCAATAGTTGCTGTTCTTTGTACAGCTGCAATCTGCGTTACATACGCTGTTAAATCACCGGTTAACAAGAAGGAGACTTCCTCCGTTGCCGCAGACACAACATATATGACCGAGGCTGAGGCAGCCGATTATATCGGTGTTACGGACGAGGTTATGAAGATGATGCGTGAAAATCTTAAGAGCTTTGAGGGCGCATATATTTCTTATTATTACACCGATGCCGAGGGCAAAGAGGTAAATGATATTGTTTACAATAAGGCCGCTCTTGACAAGGCTGTTGAGAAGATCATGAAGGATCAGGGTGCTCTCAACTTCAAGTATATTCAGGAAGTAACAAGCGAAGCAAAATAAATTTCTATTTTTAAAGGTACGGTTTGATTGAATAAGTTTGCCGGGTAGAAGAAATTAACCAAGGCTTCCTCTTAAGGGGAAGGCTGTGAATGGCTTATAGACTTTTTAGAACTCTGCAACACCGTGCAAAAATATTTAAAGAAATAATAGGGATGCCGCAGACAAAACTATGCGACAATCCCTATTTGTTTTGATAGGAGAAAAACATGATTATTCGTGATGAAGAGGGCAGGCCGGTTTCTGCCGAGAAGGTCAGCGATGTTTCCGACGAGCTTGCGAAGATCGAAAAGAAGCTCAGGGCGGATGTTACTGCCATGAGCGATGAGGAGAAAAAGACTCTTGTCAATGAGCTTTCCGAGCTGAAGGATATCATTGCACTCGTTACACCGGAGCTTCAAAAATCATCAAATCCGATCGAGCTGATGGGATTTATGAAGCAGGTGCTTAAAATAAAGACAACGGCTGAAAAATTCAAGGATAAGAACATTGACGATGATTGAGATTTTATTTGAAAACACAGATTTTATAGTCTGCGTTAAACCTGTCGGCGTGCCGTCACAGTGTGACGGAGCCGAGGATATGGTAAAGCTTTTGAAAGGTCAGACAGATGGAGAAATCTATCCTGTTCACAGACTTGATACGGCGGTCGGCGGAACTATGATTTTCGCCAAGAACAAAAAGACGGCTGCCTATCTTTCAAAAGAAATTGCAGAAAAAAGATTTATTAAAACCTATCTTGCCGTAACAGAGGGTGCTCCAGAGGAGAAGGACGGCCAGCTTGAGGACCTGCTTTTTAAGGATAAACGAAAAAATAAAAGCTATGTCGTCAAGCGTGAGCGGAAGGGCGTGCGCAGGGCGAGTCTTGACTATAAGGTTATTGACGAAGCTGACGGTAAGGCTCTTGTTATGGTTACGCTGAACACGGGCAGAAGTCACCAGATAAGGGTTCAGTTTGCTTCAAGAAAAATGCCTCTTACAGGTGACGGAAAGTACGGAAGTCGAGATAACAGATGTGAAATTGCGCTTTGGTCGTACAAGATTGAGATCAAATTTGACAGCCGTGAGTTTTTGTTTAAAAGCTTTCCCGATTCCGACAAATATCCGTGGAATTTGTTTAAAATGTGACAGAAATATACCTCTTAAATGGTAATTTTTAATATTGCATAAATTATCTAAGCGTGTTATAATCGTTAAAGTGTTTAAAACACAGAAAACTAAAGCGAAAGGGAAGTGACGTTTTGAGCAAGGAATTCGGAAAATACGTCAGAGGGGGCGCACCGGAAACCGAAAAATTTGATATGAATGCACCTGCGATTAAGCAGAGACCGTATGTTATGCCAATCGTTTGGGGCTTTTCATATATAAGGAAGTTTCTTCATTTCGGAAAGCTTAATAAGGTGAGAATGAAGGGCGTTAAACCGCCGTACATTCTTTTGTGCAACCATAATGCTTTCTTTGATTTTTATATCATGAGCGCAGCAATCAGTCCGAACAGGGGAATATTCCCGGCTGCCGTTGACGACTATATCGGCAGAGAATGGGGCTTGAGGAGACTCGGAGCAATCCCGAAAAGAAAATACACGGCGGATATTTCGCTTCTTCGTCAGTGCCGTAAGGCAAAAAAGGAAGGTCAGATCTTCGGAATTTATGCCGAGGCGAGATATTCACTTTGTGGCGTTACCGAGGTTATTCCGGATGCTGTCGGACAGCTTGTTAAGCATCAGGGCGTACCCGTTGTAACGCTCACATGCCGAGGACATCATATCTATGATCCTTTCTGGGGCAACCACAGAAAGCGTTGGGTGCATCCGATTCAGGCGGATATGGTTCTTGCCTACACGCCGGAGGAGCTTAAAAAAGCGAGTGCCGAGGAGATTGGCGAGAAGCTCAAAAATCTGCTCTATAACGACGATTTCAGATGGCAGAGCGAAAATCATGTCAAGGTCAGCTACAAGAAGCGTGCCGAGGGACTGCATAAGGTTCTTTATCAGTGTCCGCATTGCATGACCGAGTACAAAATGAACTCGAAGAATGACAAGGTTTTCTGCGAGCATTGCGGAAAGTCGTGGACGCTCAATTATTACGGCGAGCTTGAAGCCGACGACGGTAATACGGAATTTAAATTCGCTACCGATTGGTACAAATGGGAGCGTGAACAGGTCAAGAAAGAGGTTCTCGACGGAACATATCACTTTGAAAGTCAGGTCGATGTCAACGATCTGCCGAATTCAAAGGGCTTTGTCCATATGGGCAGGGGTACGCTCGTTCATGACATGACGGGCTTCCATCTTAAAGGTGTCAGGGACTATGACGGTCAGCCGTTTGAGATGAACATTGACGCAGCGGGTCAGTATGCCGTTCATGTTGAGTATAACTACAGATTCGGCAATCACCGTGACTGCATTGACCTTAACACATTGGAGGACACATGGTATGTCTTTCCCGAACATTGTGATTTTTCGGTCACCAAGGTTTCGCTTGCGACCGAGGAAATATTTAACGAAATATGGCGTCAGCGCAACGAGAAGCGCAAAGCCGCTAAAGCTGAGGAGTAAAAAATTATGGATATCAGAAACGATCTTTTGGAAATGCTTAACGAGTACACCGACGGCAGAATCACATCCGTTGAGCCGGATGACGTTCTTACATCGGATCTCGGACTTAATTCTTTCGAGCTTTTCGACCTCATCTGCATGATTGAGGAGAAGTACGATATAACGATCCCTGACAGAGTTCTTCCGACTCTTGTAACCGTTAAGGACGTTGTTTATTATCTCGAGGAGAACACATAAGTATTAGGAAACAAAGCGAGCCTGCCGGATGTTGCCGACAGGCTTATTTATATTAACAAAGAAAAAACGGCGGTGTCGATTTCTCGGCACCGCCTTGTTCGTTATTTGCTGTTATTTCAGAATTGCAAGAAGCAGCTTTATAAGATTGAAAATCTGCTCAAAAAATGCTGCTATCCAATTCTGTTCTGTTGGGTCTTCCGTCGGCTTTTCGTCGGGCTTTTCCGTCTCGATTGTCTGCTCGATTATACCGATGTATTCGGTGTATGCCGAGCTTGTTTCAAGCTCCGACTGAGCTGCGTTTTGGTCGATGCTCTGAAGCAGGATGCCTGCCTGCTGAAGGAGGTCTGCGTCAGTTTCATCAATCGTACCGTCATGGTTGCAGTCCGCCGCAAGCCATGCAGCCTCGCCGAGCTGATCCTTCGTGAACATTCCGCCGACGATGCAGTTGACGAGCGTTGCATCCGCTGCGTCGTACCAGCCGTCGCCGTTGACGTCGCCGAAGATAACGAGCGTGTAGGTCTTAACAAGATTGCCGTCCTCGTCGTAAAGCTCAATCTTTGTTCCCGTGCCGTTACCCTTTGAGGTGGGGGAGAACTTGAGTGAACCGTTCTCTGCGGCAAGATAGCTGTCAAGAGAATCCGTGTGCGGCTCAATGCCGTAGATAAAGAGCTTCTCTTCGTCAATTACCACGCCGTCCTTAGCGGCCTTTATTTTGGCTGTGACGAGCTTTTGAAGCTTGCCGAGAGCCTCTGTGATTCTGTCGGCCATTGCGTCGATCTCGCTCTGCTGAGTGATGTTGAGTGTGTAGTCAACCGCATCGACAGCAGCCTTAACTGCGTTGTAGCTTTCCTCGGTGTACTTTGTTGAATCAAGCTTGTTGAACTCTACAACCACCGCATTAACTCGGTCATAGTTACCGCCGAGATATTCGAGTGCGTCCGTTGCCGCTTTAAGTGCTGCAATGGCGTTGTTGATATCCTCGGACTTTGCCGAAGCGTTGTTGTAAACAGCCTCTGCGTCTGCGATGGCCTTTGTGAGAGCCGCAGCCGAGGTTTCGGTACGAACCGAAAGGTCGATTGCCTTGGCTTCCGTGATTGCTTTAAGGAGAGCGTCCTTAGAAACGGTAACTGTTACCGTGTACTGTGCGCTGTGGCCGCCGTCCTTGGTGTAAACCGTGATGATTGCCGTGCCGCCGTTTACGAATGTAACCGTGCCGTTTTCGACCTTGTTGCCAAAGTTGAAGTGCAGGGTGT
>CALBHM010000243.1 GCA_937892835.1 uncultured Ruminococcus sp.
GGGTGAAAAATGATTCCCTCGTAATAGCCGTTCTTTGCATGTGTTGTGAAGTTTTCAACCGTCTTCGGGCACTCGTTCGGGAAAAGCTTGAATTTGATTGTACCTTTGTTCGTTTTCATAATTGCGATCATGTCGCCCTTTGAGGGCATGGAAAGCTGTGAAGCCATAATTAATTCCTCCGATTCGTTTAATGGAATAATTATAGCATTTCACAGCCTTAATTGCAAGATGTTAAGATTTTTAAAAAGTGGTTGTATAAAAATTCGACTTATGATATACTTATTTTGTATTATTATAATTTTAAGTCATCAAGACTTTTGAATTCATAACCCTGCTCCCTTGCATAGTCGATAATTCGAGCCATTGCTCCGGCATTGTCGGAGGACACAGCATGCAAAAGAATTATAGCACCGGGGTGCAGGCGTGACGTTACTTTTTCAAAAGCATAATCCGCACCTTTTTGCGCCTTGGTGTCCCAGTCGGCATAGGATAGCGACCAAAATACACTTGTGTAGCCGAGAGAGCCTACAAGCTCGAGAGCACACTCGGAATATTCCCCCTTCGGGAAGCGGAAATACGGCGAAGTGTAGCCGAAATTGGAACGCAGATAATTGTCGCAGTCCTGAATTTCCTTTGTCATCTCACTGCGGCTGATTTCATCAAAGCTCGGGTGCGTTGTCGAATGATTGCCGACGATATGCCCCTCCTTTATCATTCTTGCGATTACCTCGGGAGCGGATTTCAGCTCGTCAACGGTGCAAAAAAAAGCGGCCTTAACATTTTTCTCCTTGAGAGAATCAAGAATTTTTTCCGTGTAGCCGTTATCGTAGCCACAGTCAAAGGTTAAATAAAGCACCTTGTCCTGTGTCTTTGCGTTGTAGGTCACTGCCCTGTAATTCTTTGTAACAAAGAATTTTTCGGAATCAACGGAAATTTGATTAGGCTGTCCGTCCTTAGCCACGCCGTAGGAATGTGAAATTTTTGCAGTTGAAAGACCTCTTGAATTTTCGGGATCTTCACACTTTAGCGTCACGGGTTCAAGCGCAGGATATCCTGTGTAGGTTGCTGCTGCTTTCTGCTGAGTTTTTCCGGCAACGTTTTCCGCCGTTGTGACTTCGGTCGTCATATCCTCGGACATATCTGCACCGCATGAGCACATAAGCAGAAGCATTATTCCCGATAAAATTATTGATATTATTCTTTTCAATATAATCACCCTATACTATTTTTACCGATGGAAGTGATATTATGAAAATCAAAAAAATAATTTGCATATTGCTAACGGCAGTCATGATTTGCGTATGTCTGCCATTTTCGGCATCTGCCGAGGAAGAAATAACCGCCGATTATGTTGAAGGCGAGGTTGTGTTCGAGTACATCCCTCATACATCATCAGGAGTACGCCGTTCGACATCAAATTTCCGTTCAAGGCTTGCGTCTTTGGGCGTTACGGAGTTGACTGCACTTGACAACTATGACGACACAATTCAGACAAGCTCGGTTTCTTCCGAACCGACAACTTATGTTGCAAAAATCAGCGGAGATGTCGAAAAGACCTGCCGTGAAATCGAAAAAATAAGCGGCGTCAGCTATGCCGAGCCGAACTATCTGCTCGAAACCTGCGGATACACGACACCTTTGGAAATTACAAATCAAACAAAGAACTATGTAGACCACGAAAAATGGTATCTCGACACCGTAATGAACATACCGGCGGCATGGGAGAAATATCAGAACTGCGGCGAGGGCATAACGGTTGCGGTTATAGACAACGGCTTCTATGTTGACGCAACAGATTTTCCGACAAATCTTTGGGACGATGGAAACGGCAATCACGGTTGGAATACGGCAAACGGCTCGTCGGATATTTCACCTGTATATAAATCCGACGGAACTGCGCTCAGGGATACCGCTCACGGCTCGAATGTTGCCGGAATAATCGGAATGGCTTCAAACGGAAGCAACTTTGTCGGAGCTGCATTCGGGGCGGAATTGATGCTTTTGAGAGTCGCAAACGGTGAGGCAACCACCAATAACACAACCGTAATCACCTCCGCCGCCGTCGCAAATGCAGTAGCTTATGCACGGCGTCATAAAGCCAATGTTATCAGCATGTCGCTGAGCATAACCGGAACATATCCGACAGCAATCAGGAATGCCATAGACGATGCCTATGCAGACAGCATTGCCGTCGTAGCTGCCGCCGGAAACAGTGCGGTCGGCTCTGCCACGGGTCTTTATTATCCTGCCGCCGCAAGCAATGTTATCGGCGTTATGGCAAGTGGACAGACCGACAAATACACTCTGACCGACTTTTCAAACTATGATGAGAATGACGGCAAATATTATGACATTGCCGCCCCGGGATATGCGATAATCGGATGCGGCATCGAATCCGGCAAATTCACGGTAATGGCAGGCACATCTCAATCAACCCCGCTTGTTGCCGCATGCATCGCACTCTATATGTCGGTTTATCCGAATCAAACGGTCGACAAGGTTTTCAATTCTCTGAGAAATTGCTCTACGAAAAATGTATCATCGAACTCAACTGTTTCAACATCAAAAACATATATCTACAAGATGCTTGATGCCGTTGAATTTATTGACTACGGAGCAACCAAGCCTGTGGTTGAATTCAATCTCAGCACAACGGTCACAAGCGACGCAAAGGCAGGCTATATCTACGGCCTTGATGAAAACTTTGCCGACATTGCAAGCTACGTTACAGTCAAGGACGGTACAGGCTCGTCGAAGTTTATTCCGACCGCCAACGGCAACGGAACAGGCTCACAGTTTGAAGTTTATACTTTGGCAGGCAAGCTTTACAAGACATATACCGTTATTATTTTCGGTGACGTTAACGGAGACTGCAAAGCTGACGGCATGGACGCGGTATTAATCGGATGTATGGCAAACGATATGTGCGAATATGATGATTGCATAAAATATGCCGCCGATGTTGATTTCGACGGCAGTGTTTCAGATACCGACTCCATAACGGTTGCCGGTTATGCGATCGGAACTGACATTATTTCGCAGATAAGATAATCAGTTGCCGACAAGCATCATCATTTCATCGACGGAAATATTTGGCTGAAGTGCCTTATTTATAGCCATTCCGATAAGCTCGGAAGCTCGTTCGATTACAATATCAATCTCCCTCGGGGTAATTATCATGTTTCGGCTTTCCTTAGGAATATTGCTCTTTGAGCCTGTCAGGTCATTGACAAGGGTTTCCACGTCAACGACCGTCGGGATTCCGACCGAAACAACCGGAATCCCCACCGAGCGTTCGGTTATTTCCTTTCTTGCATTGCCGACACCCGAACCGGGTATAATTCCCGTATCGGAAAGCTGAACTGTTGTGCCGAGCCTTGAGAGCCGCCTTGCGGCAAGAGCATCGACAACAATCACGGCGGACGGTGAAACGGTTTTTGCAATACCTTTCACCGATTCAGCCGCTTCAAGTCCTGTTCTGCCCAAAACACCTGGCACAAATCCGGCAACGCTTCTCAGTTCACCGAGTCCTATCTCTTCGGACAAGGATTTATCAATATGACGTGTGGCAAGAACCATTGATACGCTTTTCGGTCCTACGGCATCGGGAGTTATGTCTGTGTTTCCCAAGCCCGCCACAAGAACAGCCCCCTCGGCAGGCAAAAGAGACCTAAGCTGTTTTGCTATTGATTCGATAGTTTCTTCATCATTTATCGGATTTTTTGTCAACCGAGGAATCTCGGCGGTAATATATGTGCCGACAGGCTTCCCAAGTGCTTCACTCCCCTTTTTGTTTAAAACTCTTATTTTTGTGAAATTCACCTCACCCTCGGTGAATTCACAGCTTTCCACTCCCTCGGGTTCATTTTTACCGAGTATTTCACGTTTTTCAAGTGCAAGATCAGTTCTGAGTTCCATCTTTTATCGCTCCAATCGGTATATTTGAAAAATTATCCGTCTTTTTTTAATAAAATATCAAAAAACACTTGCATTTTTTGCGGTTTAATGATATCATAACTAACTGTGTAATGCATTTATTAAAGGAGGTGCAACAATGGCAAACATCAAATCAGCTAAGAAAAGAGTGCTTGTTAACCAGACCAAGGCTGCACGCAACAAGTCAAGAAATTCTGCAATGAAGACCGCTATCAAAAAGGCTCACGTTGCTGCTGAAACAAACGCAGCAGATAAGGAAGCAGTCGTAAGAGCTGCTATCAAAAAGGTAGATCAGGCTTGCGCAAAGAACCTTATTCATAAGAACAACGCTGCCAGAAAGAAGTCGGCTCTTGCTAAGCTTCTTGCAGACTAATCTGAATAAAACATGACGGACGGATTTTTCCGTCCTTTTGTTTTTTACAAACAAATTCATTTGTGTACAAAACATGAATTTATCTTAAAAAGGCTTGACTTTATATTGCTCTTATACTATAATTAGGAAAATAAAACATTTGGAGGTTTTCAATCATGTGCGATGTTATAAAGAAGATTTTTAAGGTAGTAGGCATTCTTGTTGCTATTGCCGGTGCAGTTGCAGGCGTTTATTATCTTGTAACAAAGGTTCTTCCCTGCAAAAACGAAGTTGCCGATGACGACGAGAGCGATTACGTTTCATGCTCATGCTGCGAAGCTGAGGAGCCTGTTGAAGTAGAGGCTAAATAAATCCTAATTCATAAAAACGGGAGTAAGCTTAAATGCTTACTCCTTTTTTATTTGCTTCTCGGCTTTGTGACAGCCGAGACAATCAATCCCGATATCAATGCCGTTGCGATTCCGGCCGCACCTGCGCTGAAAGGCCCTGTTAATATTCCGAGCCAGCCCTGCTCGCCTATTGCCTTCTCCGTTCCTCTTGCAAGGGTGTAGCCGAATCCGGTCAGCGGAACGGTTGCGCCGCAGCCGGCAAAATCTACAAGAGGCTGATAAAGTCCCAATGCTTCAAGTGCAACGCCAAGCACAACGAAAGTTACAAGTATCCTTGCCGGAGTTATATTGGTAGCGTCAATAAGAATCTGACCGATTACGCAAATCAGTCCTCCTATTAAAAATGCCGTTAAAAATTCCATAAAATCACCCTGACATTATTTTCTTTCATGCTTTGAGTTTTATTCTATGGAAAAATTTTCGCAATTTGTGCAGCAATACACTATTTAATCGCACCGATTAAAACATATAACGAGACGACAAGGATGAGAAAATTAGTCCTTGTGTATATTGCAACAATCGCACCGAGCAACGAGAGAATAACACCGAAAGTTATTCCGATATTTCTCATGGTACGCTCCGTAACAAATGGCGATAAAATTCTGCCGCCGTCAAGCATGCTGACAGGCAAAAGATTGAAAAGTGCAAGACTAAAATTAATTTGCGCCGCCTCGTCAAACTTATATAGCCGGCAAAAAATCATTAAAATTAAATTAACAATCGGTCCTGCCGCCGCAATTACAATTTCAGGAATTTTTGGCATAATTCTTGTCTCGCAATCTATTCTCATACCAAAATATCCGAGAGTAATACTTCTTGCCTTTTCTCCGAAAAAAGTCATCGCCGCCAAATGCCCCAGCTCATGAAAAATACAGAAAAGAAAACACATCAAAATATTTTCATTTTTGAAAACCACAAGCATCAGCGTCAGAACAGCGATGAAATAATAATCAATTATGACGGGAACTCCCCGTATACGGAACCTCATACCTCACCGTTTTCGTGCGGCAAGTATAATAATGGGTTCTCGGTTTTGCCGTCAACCGTAATCTCAAAATGCAAGTGCGGCCCTGTGCTTCTGCCCGTACTGCCGACGAGAGCAATCGTTTCGCCGGCACGGATTACATCGCCCTTTTCGGCAATTATCTTTGAGCAATGACAATAGAGAGTTTCACTGCCATCTTTATGGACAAGGCTTATGTAATTTCCTCCCACACTGTTGCTTCCGACCTCGCTGACTATTCCACTATAGGCTGCCCTTATTTCCGTCCCTTGACTTGCGGCAATGTCAACGCCGGAATGCATGAGATACTCACCCGAAACAGGATTAGTTCTGTTACCGTATTCCGAGGTTATCACGCCATGCACGGGAACAGTTATTTCTTCATCACTTTTAAAAAGCGACATAACCGCCATAGCTTCGCCGTCTGCAGCACTTTTGACCGTGTTAACACTTTTCTTTTCCGTCGATTTTTCAGCCGTCAGTCCGTCATCTGTCCCTTCCGCTCGTCCGATTACTTTTTTCGCCGATGATGCAATCTCCTCGGCATCCATATCAACAGACATTATTCTGTTGTATTCATCCCTGATAAATTCAAACGTCTGCGGACTCAGCCTGCCGATAAGGAAAACCGAAACAATGGCAAAAGCGCAAACGACCAGCTGAACAACCATTACAGAATTGGTTGAGCCTTTCCTTTTTTCAACCGTTTCAGTCTGTTCAAAATTCTCTTTCGGCTTTACTGCTGCTTCATCCATATTATCACCTCAGCTAAATTGTATGCCGAAAATAAAATATAAATAACTCAAAAAGCTACATATACACTCATTTTTGTTCACAAATAATCAGCAAATCGTCTATTGACTTTTTTATACTCAAATGCGATAATTTAGGCAATAATTAAGATAATAAATATATATTCTCAGAAGGAGGTTATATATATGTCAAAAAAAATAAACTATCCTCTTTATGAGGTTCAGCCTTTTTCATCTGTAAAAGAGATGATAGAGCTTGCCGTCCGTGACGCCGGCGACAAAGTTGCATACAAATTCAAAGTTGACGATGAGGTTCGTGAAATAACCTATTCGGAATTCTATGAAACATTAAAAAAACTCGGTGCATTTCTTCATGAAAACTCCGAGGACAAGAGACACGTTGCTTGTATCGGCAAAAACTCCTACGAATGGATAACAGCCTATATTACAACTCTTCGCAGTGACGGCGTTTTTGTTCCGCTTGACAAGGATTTGCCGGAATCCGATATTATTCATGTTATAAACGACAGCGAATGCTCGATCGTTTTCTGCGATGGAAAGTATGAGGAAATCTTCAGAAATAATCTTGATAAGCTCCCGAACGTCAAGCATTTCATTGTCTTTGACAGAGAAGAGGACGACGGACTGTTCCTTTCCTATTCCAAGGCTCTTGAAAGCGGAGCCAAGTTTGACCCGGCGGCATTCCTTGCCGAGCAGAGCAAACCCGACGAGCTGAAGCTCCTTGTATATACTTCGGGTACGACCGGATTCTCCAAGGGCGTTATGCTTTCCGAGCACAACCTCGTTTCAAGCGTTTATTACGGCCTTATGGTCTCCACGGTTTACGACACAGGACTTTCCCTCCTGCCCTATCACCATACCTATGAGGCAGTCAGCGATATCCTCGTTTCATTCCACCATCATTCAACGCTTTGCATCAAA
>CALBHM010000244.1 GCA_937892835.1 uncultured Ruminococcus sp.
AATGCTGTAGCCTGCGGCAGTGAAGCGGCAGTAACCGTCAACGCCCTCTGTTACGGCATCGATCTCCGCCTTAACGGTATTCTGAATACAGGTAGCCATTAAGCTTGCAACAAAGCGCTTCCAAATGAGCGTGTAGAGCTTGTATTGATCGGATGTAAGGCTACCTCTTACCTTGTCGGGAGTGAGTGCGGGATTAGTCGGTCTGATAGCCTCGTGACCGTCCTGGGCATTGCTTCTTGACTTGAAATATCTCGGCTTTTCCGGAAGATATTTTTCGCCGTAGGTCTCAAGAATAAAGCTGTTTGTGGCAGCTCTTGCCTCCTCGGAAATTCTCAGAGAGTCGGTTCTCATATATGTGATAAGACCTGTTGTGCCGATTCCTGCAATGTCAACACCTTCGTAAAGCTCCTGAGCGGCACGCATTGTACGCTGAGCCTGAAATCCCATGCGGCGTGATGCCTCCTGCTGGAGAGTCGAGGTGATGAACGGCGGAGCGGGATTTTTCTTTCTTGTGCCTTTCTTAACGGAGGTAACGCTGTACTTTGCGTTTTCAAGCCTTGCAAGATATGCGTCCGCCTGCTCTTTATTTGTGATTTTAACCTTGCCCGTTTCGTCGCCGTAGAAGCTTGCCGAAAAAGTTTTTCTGCTCGGCGAGGTGAACTTTGCATCAAGCGTCCAATATTCCTCGGGAACGAAAGCTCTTATCTCATTTTCACGGTCAACAATGAGCCTTACGGCAACGGACTGAACACGGCCGGCCGAAAGACCACGACGAATTTTCTGTGAAATAAACGGGCTGAGCTTGTAACCTACAAGGCGGTCAAGAATTCTTCTTGCCTGCTGAGCGTTTACAAGGTTCATGTCAATCGAACGGGGATGTTTCATTCCGTTCTCAATGCCCGTTTTTGTAATTTCATTAAATGTAATTCTGTTTGCGGCATTCATATCAAGACCGAGCAAAGTTGCAAGATGCCACGATATAGCCTCTCCTTCTCGGTCGGGGTCGGTTGCGAGATAAACGCCGTCAGACTCGGCAACCATGTTTTTAAGCTCCTTAACGAGCTTCTCCTTGCCCTTGATAACGGCATATTTCGGGGCAAAATCATTCTTGACGTCGACGCTCAGCTTCGCCGCCGGCAGGTCACGGACATGACCCATTGAGGCGGTTACGTTATAGCCTTGGCCGAGATATTTTTTTACTGTTTTAACCTTTGTGGGTGACTCCACTATTACCAGTTTGGACATAAATGCATCATCCTAATTTAAGTTATTGTTTTAATTTATTATTGTTTGATTTTATAGTTCTTGCCTGCGAGAGGTTCAATATATCCGAGAATTTCAAGCTCCGTCATCGCCGAAAGGAAATCGACTGTGCCGAGCTTCGTTCTGAGGATAAGCTCCTCCGCCTGCATGGTTTCCTCAGAAAAGGCGTCAAAAATAAGCTTCGCCTTTTCGCTTATATTATTCGGAGCGGCAGACTTAACAAATGGCTTTGCATCCTGCGTTTCCGCTTTTTCTTTCTTTTTGATTTTCTCTTTTTTCGCCGTTACGGTTTTTGCCGTTTCAGGCTCGGTGGTGAGAATCGTTTCAATCTTGTCGATATCAAGCATATCGGGATATCTCTCGGCGTATTCCTCAAGAACATCCATCGCATTGAAAACAGGCTTTGCGCCGTCACGCAGGAGCTTGTTGGTGCCCATATTCATGCTCGAGGTTATGTCGCCCGGCACGGCAAAAATATCTCTGCCCTGCTCCATAGCATGATTGACGGTTCTGAGCGAACCGCTTCTTTCGTTAGCTTCAATAACAATCGTTCCGTAGGAAAGACCCGAGATAATGCGGTTTCTGAACGGGAAATTGTGTCCGAAAGCCGGAGTCCTCGGCGGATATTCCGTAACGAGTGCACCGTGATGGGCGATTTCACGCCTGAGCGGTTCATTTTCGGGAAGATAATCCGTTCCGAATCCGCAACCGAGAACAGCCACGGTTTTTGCTCCGACGTTGAGTGCTCCCGTGTGAGCGGCACTGTCAATACCCTTTGCCGCTCCGCTGATTACAACAGCACCCGAGCGGCTCAGCGAAGCCGAAAGCGACCTCGCAATTCTCACGCCGATATCGCTCGCCTCTCTTGCACCGACCATTGCAACCGTGATTTTGTTTTTCAAACAGTCTAAATCTCCGCGTACATAAAGCACCAGCGGTAAATTAGGCAGCTTGAAAAGCATAGACGGATAATTTTCATCGTCAGGGGTTACAATTTTTATTTTATATTTCTCACATTCCGCAACAATTCGTTTTGCGCCGTCAAGAGACGTTGATTTGAGCTTGTTTATCTGTCCGTTTGTAAATATTCCCGAAATCTTCCATTCATATTCACCGGCAAAGTAAAGCTTTTCGGCATTGCCGAAATAGGAAACAATTTCATCCGATTTAACACTTGCCAATATTCCGAGTGCATTCTGCGCCCACACCCAGTAAAGCTTATTGCTCATTCTCTCACCATCTCCCAGATAAGTATTGCCGCCGCAGTTCCCGCATTGAGCGATTCCGCTCTGCCGCCCATAGGTATTGTTACCCTCATCCTGCATGCGTTCATCGTTTCTTGCGTTACGCCGTTGCCCTCATTACCGACAACGCAGACAATTCCGTCTGTCATGTTGACCTCGGTTATTTTCATGCTGTTTTTATCGGGTGTTGATGCGAGAGTAAGCATGCCCTTTTCATTCGCTTCGTTTATTGTTTCAACTGCGTTCGCACGGCTGACTATATTCAGCCTGAGAGCCGAGCCCATTGAAGCTCTGAGTGCCTTGGGATTATATATATCGCAGCCGCCGCAGACAATAAGGCCGTCAATTCCGAGAGCCTCGGCGGTTCTGCTGATTGCTCCCAAATTTGAGGGATCCTGCACATTTTCAAGCATCAAGTAGCGTCCGTCAGCTTTCAAGCCGGAATCTCCGGCCGATTTCTCTGTTCGGCAAATGCAAAAAATTCCTTGAGAATTCTGCGTATCGGAAAGCTTTGCCGCAACCTCGTCCGAGATGCCGTAGACCTCCTCCGATGCTGCAACAATTCGCTTGCAATATTCACCGTACTTCTCTTGAGCTGTTCGACCGAGGAAGGTTCGGTAAATTGCAATTCCGTTTTCGGCTGCATCAGAGCAGAGCCTTGCGCCCTCAAGAAAGAACATTTTGCTTTCCCGACGGGTCTTTGAGCTGTCACGCACAGCAACCGCAGACCTTATTTTTTCGTTGGTTTTCGACGTTAAAATATCCACGCTCAAAGCTCCTTTCGGGTAAAAATCTTGCAGAAATAAGCGATAAACAGGTATCGCTAAAAAGACAAATTCACGCCCCCTTAACGAAAAAGGGGCGTGATTTTTATTTATTTAAGTGCTGCCTTAGCCTTCTCTGTGAGAGCGGTGAATGCAGTGGGATCAGCGATTGCGATCTCTGAAAGCATCTTTCTGTTGAGTGTGATGCCTGCCTTGTTAAGGCCGTTCATGAATGTTGAATAGTTCATGCCGTTGAGCTTGCAAGCTGCGGAAATTCTTGTGATCCAAAGGCGGCGGAAATCTCTCTTCTTCTGCTTACGTCCTACATAAGCATACTGACCTGATTTCATAACTGCCTGCTTAGCTGTCTTGAAAAGACTTGACTTTGAGCCGTAGTAGCCCTTAGCCATCTTCATTACTTTATTTCTTCTCTTACGAGACATGGTAGCGCCTTTAATACGAGCCATGGTAACTTACCTCCAATTTTAAATTTAACGATCTTAATTATTTGTACGGGATCAAACGCTTGATCTGCTTAACGTTCGTTGTATCTGCAACGACTGTCTGACGGAGACCTCTCTTACGCTTGGTCGTCTTTTTGTTGAGGATGTGAGACTTGTTAGCATGTCCTCTGATGGGCTTACCGTTCTTAGACATCTTAAAGCGCTTCTTTGCACCGCTGTGTGTTTTAATTTTAGGCATGGTTTTTTCCTCCTTATGAATTACTTGGATGATTTGGCTGCGATGAACATCAGCATTGAACGTCCCTCAAGCTTAGCCGGCTTTTCGACCGTGCCGTATTCACTGACGGCCTCGGCGAATTTGCTCATGGTGACAAGTCCGTTTTCGGGATGAGCCATTTCACGGCCTCTGAAACGGATTGAAACCTTAACTCGGTTACCGCTCTTAAGGAACTTAATGGCTTGGTTAGCCTTTGTCTCAAAATCGTGCGTATCAATGTTGAGCGACAGACGAACCTCTTTGATCTCAATAACTCTCTGGTTCTTTTTGGCTTCCTTTTCACGCTTTGCCTGTTCAAAGCGATACTTGCCGTAATCCATGATCTTACAGACAGGCGGCTTGGCCTGCGGAGCGATCTTTACAAGGTCTGTGTTCTTTTCATCTGCGAGACGCATAGCCTCTGCAATCGGCATAACGCCGAGCTGAGTTCCGTCCGAATCGATCACTCTGACTTCCTTGTCACGGATCTCTTCGTTGATTTGAGTTTCTTTCGTAGCGATGTTCAAGCACCTCCAAATGCTCAATAATAAAATCAAAGCACGGATGGGAACGAACCTATCCGTGCGCATAAATCTACCGGGAAAATCCCGCAAATTATTGACCGCACGGACGAAACCGTTAAGGTGGGAACGAACCATTCCACTTTGTTGTGTGAGTATTTTATCACCCTATACGTCTTTTGTCAATGGCTTTTCGCAATCTTTTCGGCCTTCTTTTAAAATAAATATATTATCATTCTGTAAATTTTGCAACACATAATTGAATTTCGCTTCAAACTGTGTTATTATTGTTATTATTATATAATAAGTTAGGAGGAATTCCCTTGGCAGAAGATAAAGAGAAATCCTTAACGGACGAAACCCTGCCGAAAGAATCCGAGGAAACTTCCGCAAGCTGGGATTGGGACGCCACCGTTCCGCAGACCGACACAAGCAACATTACTTTTGACGATTTGCAGGAAACGGAAGGAAAGGCCATTGAGCAGCCTGCCGAAAAAACCGAGGAGAAAAAAGCGGAGGAGGAAGAAACAGTCTCAAGTCCCGACGATGATGGACTTTGCATCGTTTGCGGAAAGGAAAGAGGCAACAGTCCGAGCGACCTTTACTGCAACGCATGCCGTGCAAAATTTTTGAGAACTAACTACGGTGTAGGTCACATCATTCTTGCCTTTGTTATGGTCATCGTGGCCGCACTCGGCTATTTTGTTGCAACCTCAACAGTTACCGTGTCCTCAAAGCTTTACAAGGCCGAGCAGTGCATTTCAGAGAAAAGGTACGACGATGCTCTCAACCTTTGCAGCGAGGCTTTTGACGCAACGGATAAGCTCAACAGCGGAGTAAACGCAGTTATCAAGGGTATCAATTCAAATGTGACCAACCAGGATTGGTTCACAGAGGGTGAAAAAGCAACCCATCTCATTCTCGAAACATATATCCACAGAATGACAATTAACTATTCCGATCGTTCGACTTTCATTGAAGCTGTTGAAAAGTATTACGTCAACGGTGAACTTGATCAGCCGAGAAATGCGGATATCAAGAAGCTTTACAATGTAGTCAAGGAACTTGACACGATGGCAAGCTCGATTGAGGAAAAGATGAACAGCTTCATCTCTCAGAAAGAGGATGGAACCTACGACGTCAAGTATGACGAGGGTATTAAATATCTTGATTCCCTCAAAGCAGAGTCCGATGTTCAAAAGGGACTCGTTGATTACTACAAGTTCATGCTTGCCTATTACGCAAACAAGGACAGCAAAACTGCTCTCGGATTTATCGACAACGCATACAAGGAGTCGGGCGAGTACGGATACCTGTATCTCCAGAACTACATGGGAATGGCATGGCAGTACAAGGAATACGACAAGGTTCTTGAGCTTTCCAAGATTGCAACCGAGCTGAACGTCAATGATGCGTCGGCATATTATTACGCAGTTAAGGTTTATATTGAAAAGAACGACCTTGAGACAGCTGACAAGGTTTGCGAGGACATGCGCAAGGCAAATCCCGACGGAATCGACTATTACAGCACAAAAGCTGAGGTTCTCCGCCGTCAGAACAAGCTCGATGAAGCTATTGAAATTTGCCGCAAGGGTATTGTTGCAGGCTCTGATTCCGAAATCTACCGTCAGCAGGCTATTGCATATCTTCTTAAGAGCGATAAAGAGAACGCTCTCGAGGCAATTAAGCAGTCGTATGAAATTGCAACCCAAAACCAGCAGCTTTCCATTCAGACAGCAAATACCGTTGCGCTTATCTGCTTCATATGCGACGATACAAAGACATATGAAGAGGTTGAAGCGATGTTCAAGCAGAGCAGCATGGAATTCAGCGACTCTGTTAAGAAGTGCATCAAGGGTGACATCACCTTCGAGGATATATTCATGAAAGGATCGGGTGAGATATCATGACAATAGTTTATGTAATTACAAAGTATATCACTGTTATCGGCTCGATTCTTAAAGGCTTCTGGGAGCATCTTTTCTGCCGAATTCTCGGCGTTCCGGTATCCGATGCACGCTATCTTCAGGCAACGGAGCTTTGCGGTCATGTTGAGCACGACTTCACAAAGACAAAGGCAGTTACATTCTTCATCAATTATCTTCCCGGCATGATGAACCGTCTTTTCGGTTATGGCATGCTCGTCGGCGGTTATCTCGGTCTTTTTTATATGAAAGCCGGCACAGATACTGTTGCCTTTTGGTTCTGCGTTGTTCTCTATTATATCGGAGTTTCGCTGATGTGCAACAACGCTCCGCTTTACGAGGACGCACTTAACAACTGGGATCTTCTCTATGGCAAAGGACAAAAGACAAACATCTTCGCAAAGATTTTCGCTTTCATTCCGTCCGTTTACTTTATCGTTTCCGCATGGTTTGAAAAGAACGGTCTCAGCCTCCTTGTTTGGATTGCCCTGACCCTTGTAGGAATTTTTGTCCTTTAATAAACAAAATATAATAACAAAACGCAGCATATATCGCCAAAACGGTATATGCTGCGTTTTTATTTATATGTTTTATTTACAGACCGCTTCCATCAGTTTATTGGTAAGCTTATCGTATCCCGAATACTTCTTTAAAAGGTCAATGGCAAGTGAAAGTATCACAGATAAGGCAAGGAGAACGATAAATATAACTATCGGATATTTGAATCCGTAAATAAAATCCTTTAAAAAATAGCCTCTAAGGAATGTATGAGACAGGAAAATATTGTAAGAATGCTTTCCGAGAAATCCCAGCACCTTGTTAACAATCGGAATGTCACAAAGTATTACATGACAATACAAAACAACATATGCCGGGACAAAACCGTCACGAATATAACTGACTGTCCAATCACTTTTCTGCCTGAGATAGAAACAAAAAGCAAGTCCGGCCG